>JAOZSV010000326.1 GCA_029939505.1 Thiotrichaceae bacterium
CTAACCCCAACGGGGTGAAATGTGAATAGCCACCGATGAAATCGGTGGAATTGAGTTTCAAATTGGAAGAACCCCGCGTCACATCAGTAACTGATTAGAAACCCAGTTTTTTCAAAAAACGGCTTGTACCAAAGCTAAAGCGTTGGACTCCAATTTCAATAACTGACTGATGTGACGCAAGGTGCTTCCAAGTTCCACCGATTTCATCGGTGGCTATTCATGTTTAACCCCTTAGGGGTTAAAACGAACTAACCCCAACGGGGTGAAATGTGAATAGCCACCGATTTCATCGGTGGAATTGAGTTTCAAATTGGAAGAACCCCGCGTCACATCAGTAACTGATTAGAAACTGGGTTTCTTGTACCAAAGCTAAAGCGTTGGACGGAAATTTCAACTTTTCTCACTGACGAGTCAGTTGTTTGATTTCTTTTTCACTGAAGCCTGTTGCTTTGTGATTTTTACATCGACTCCCATGTTCAGCAGGTTTATTGCAGTTTCTTTCTTACCTTTGGCTTCGCCTCTCGCTTCGCCTTTGCCTTCAATCCATCCCTGATTATAAACATGTTCAGTGATTGTGGTTTCTATAAAGCTCATCTTGATCTCCTCAAAAAAAATTCATTATGTCAAATTGTTATCACTGCGGTTTACCTGTACCCAAAAATCTCAATTTATTCGTCACTATCAATGGCGAATCACAACCGATGTGTTGCATGGGTTGTCAGGCGGTGGCACAAGCCATTATTGATGCCAATCTTCAAGACTTTTATAAGCACCGTACCAGTAACGCGCCAACTGGAAAAGAATTAGTTCCTGAATTTCTCCAAAAAATCACCGTTTATGATAATCCGGCGATTCAAAAACGCTTTGTTCGTTCTGAAGGGGAACTACATGAAGCGGCTTTAATATTAGAAGGAATCACATGTGCCGCCTGTGTTTGGTTAAATGAGCGTCATTTGAAAACATTGCCCGGAGTGATTGATGTACAAATTAATTATTCCACCCACCGCGCCCGTGTTCGCTGGGATAATTCCCAGATTCTTTTGAGCGAGATTTTAGAAGCGGTGAGTCAGATTGGTTATATCGCTCATCCTTACGATGCCGCCCGTCAACAGGAAGTCTTGGAACGTGAACGCAAAGAACAATTGCGGCGCATCGGAGTAGCTGGTGTATTGGGAATGCAAGTCATGATGATTTCAATTGCCCTTTATGCCGGCGCGTGGTATGGCATGGATGCAGAATTTAAAACCTTATTTCATTGGGTTAATTTAATTCTCACGCTACCAATTATTTTTTACGCCGCCACTCCTTTTTTTAAAAACGCATGGCGTGATGTCAGTCATAGACAATTCGGGATGGATGTGCCTATCGCGTTAGCACTCAGCCTTGCCTTCATTGGTAGTATTTATACCGTTTTCAATGAAGGGCATGTTTATTTTGATTCCATTGCAATGTTTGTCTTTTTCTTATTGACAGGGCGATATGTTGAACTACAAGCGAGACAACGGAGTGCGCGTGCGGCGGAAAGTTTGGTGCATTTAGTACCAACAATGGCGACTCGTTTACACAAAACGGCTGAAGGAGTTGAAGAAGAATTGGTTTTAGTCGCTGATTTGGAAATCGGAGATAAATTACTGATTCGCCCTGGTGAAAATATTCCTGCTGATGGTACGATTTTAGAGGGAAATTCGAGTATTGATGAATCTTTACTCACCGGCGAAAGTCATCCGATAACGAAAACAGCAGGGCAACCATTAATTGCGGGAACGGTGAATATTGAAAGCCCTTTGCAAATGCAAATAGATAAAATCGGTGCTGATACCGTATTATCTCATATATTGCGTTTATTGGAACGCGCCCAAACAGAAAAACCGGCGATAACGCAATTAGCAGATAAAGTCGCTTCATGGTTTGTCTTAGGCGTATTATTATTGGCTTTGGGAGTAGCAATCTATTGGTGGAATGTCAACCCTGAACTCTGGTTAACCATCACACTTTCCGTATTAGTCGTGACTTGTCCCTGCGCCCTTTCCTTGGCAACCCCGACAGCGATTACTGCCGCGACGAGCAGCTTGACTCAATCCGGTTTATTGATCACACGGGGGCATGCCTTAGAGAGTTTGGCACAAGCCACCCATTTTGTTTTTGATAAAACAGGCACTTTGACAAAAGGGCAATTGCGTCTCTTAGCGACTCATACTTATGCTGATTTTAATCAGGCAGAATGTTTACAATATGTTGTCGCCTTAGAGCATCATTCTGAACATCCGATTGCGCGGGCTTTATTAGCCGCTTGGGAAGAATTGCCTCATATTGATTTAGAGGTAATCTCAAATAGAAGCAACCGTTACCTACCAACAACCGCAATTAGCAATCATCCTGGTGCAGGATTGCAGGGCGATATTGCAGAAACCCGCTATTTTGTAGGTACGCCCGCTTTTATTACCAAAATGACTGAATTAAGACTTGAACCGGAACAATTGAAAAATCTTGAGAAAGAGGGCAATACACTGGTTTTCTTAGCGAATAAGAAATCGCTTATTGCTGCTTTTGTTTTAGGTGATGAGATTCGGAGTGGCGCGAGAGAATTAATTCAAGCTTTACTACAACAAGGGAAATCAGTCAGTTTACTGAGCGGCGATCATGCTATTGCGGTTCAGCGCGTAGCAAAGGCAGTAGGCATTGAAACGATAAGTGCCGCCATGACTCCAGAAGATAAATTACAAGCAGTTAAATCCTTACAAAAAGAAGGTGAAATAGTCGCGATGATAGGTGATGGGGTTAATGACGCGCCCGTATTAGCACAAGCGCAAGTATCCATTGCAATGGGGGGTGGCACACAAGTCGCTCGTGCCAGTGCGGATATGATTTTATTAACTGAGCAATTGCCTAATTTGTTAATTGGTATCAATACGGCCCATAAAACATTAACAATTATTCGCCAAAATGTGGCATGGGCGATTGGTTATAATGCACTTGCTTTACCAGCTGCTGCTGTAGGTTTGATAGCACCCTGGATGGCAGCGATTGGTATGTCTTTTAGCTCTTTATTGGTGGTGACTAATGCGCTTCGTTTAACTCTTTCCAAAACGGAAGCGTTGGATTCAAAAAAACGCCAAAGCTAAAACATTAGAGGCGAAAGTGTTTCTTCAAAAAACTTTCGTCTCTAATGGATTCTAAAAAACGATATTTCGCTGAAATATGAATTTCGTTATATTATAAAATCTGTAAGCGAAACACAACGATTTTAATCTTGAATTCACTTAAAAAATCTTTCGTCTATTCGTTGTACTCTCAATAATAAAAAGAGCAAACAGTTTTATACTAATGAAGCATAAGTTTTAATACTTTAACTAGACATGACTATACCTGACAGGTTTTGGAAACCTGTCAGGTCTGATTCATCTAGAAAGTTGGTAAAAAAACTTGAACCTCGAATCGACTCCATCATATCCGATTCTACAAACTCTCTATCTGCTCCATAGATAATCCGGTCACATCAGAAATCGTTTTTATAGCCACCTCAGCTTCCTTCATATTTTTAGCCATGATTAAAACGCCTTCTTCCCTTCCTTTCTCCATTCCTTTCTCCATTCCTTTCTCCATTCCTTTCTCCATTCCTTCTTCCCTTCCTTTCTCCATTCCTTTCTCCATTCCTTCTTCTCTCGCTTTTTGAGTTTGTTCCTGCATATATTCTTCATCAGAATATTCCTCTTTCATCCGGGCATATTCCTCAGGGCTAATTTCATCTTTTTTAATTAAAGAAAAAATTTCTTGAACAATCTCATTTTGGTAA
The DNA here is from genome assembly GCA_029939505.1 of Thiotrichaceae bacterium. GTDB lineage: Bacteria > Pseudomonadota > Gammaproteobacteria > Beggiatoales > Beggiatoaceae > QNES01. The sequence goes on from JAOZSV010000326.1 coordinate 3,794, forward strand.
TCACCTTCTTCAACTTGCTTATCTAAAGTATCATTGATGGCTTTTAACCATTCTTGATAAGGTTTGGGAGTTTTATCAGTGACATATTTAGGACAGACATAAACAATTTTATGTTGGGTTTCCGTAATACAAGTGCCATCTAATTTTTTTGGCCTAAAATCAGTGACTAATATATCGGTTTTGTGTTTATCTCCAGATGTTAAAACCACAATCGTGTAAACCTGCATATCAGGTTTATAATTAGCAGAACTGGTAATTTGTTCTAATAAAGCCGCACAGTGATAATGAAGAAAACGATCATAATGATCTTTATAGCGTTTATATTGAATATCAACAATGATGCGATTTTTTTTATCTTGTGCAAATAAATCAAAACGACTATCCACATTTCCGATAACCGGCGAAAAAGATTTCTCCGTTTCTACTTTAGAGATTTCAATCTCTATCCCAAGTATATCTTTCACAAAAGCAGTAAAGATATGTGGTTTAGAAAAGACTTTCTTAAAAATAACGCCATAGCGTAAAGGGGCAACTTCAATCATTATTTAATACCTGTCTGGTGTATAACAATTCCTAATGCGATAATGCTTAAACTTCAACGAACCTATCCCGCCCTATTCGTTTTTAATTTTAGAATTCGAGGCTAAAGTTTTTTTAAAGAAAAAACTTTAGCCTCGAACCGATTTTTAAAAAAATCGCTTGACGCTTTTCTCAA
>JAOZSV010000327.1 GCA_029939505.1 Thiotrichaceae bacterium
ATCTGTTAAACCTCAGAGGTTTGCGAAACCTCTGAGGTTTTTGTCTTGGCAGAAATACGAGGAGTTCTTTTCGCATTTAATCTGTTAAACCTCAGAGGTTTGCGAAACCTCTGAGGTTTTTGTCTTGGCAGAAATACGAGGAGTTCTTTTCGCATTTAATCTGTTAAACCTCAGAGGTTTGCGAAACCTCTGAGGTTTTTGTCTTGACATATTTAAGGCGTATCAATTTTCTTCTCTTTTTTCTTCTGATGATGAGGTTGTTCCTGTTCAAACAGCGTCACATCAGTCGTGATTTTCTTGCCATTTCTCATCAGTTGTATCGTCACAAGGTTGCCCATTTCGGTGTAAAATAGCGCGAATTTCAAATCAGCCAAAGTCTGAATTTTTTGCGCAGCGACTTGGATAATCACATCATCTACTTGCAATCTCGCTTTTTTTGCAGGTGTATTGTCTCCAATGCCCATAATGATAACTTGGTTATCTTTTTCCTTTATCATCACACCAAGTTTGGGGGCTTTTTTCCCTTTGAGCTTTTGAGTTAATAAGATATAATCAGCGATGCCTTTGTCTATGGCTTGAGCTTGTACAATGACGCTGAATGGTTCCGGTTTGCGCTGAGACAGGCGGTTAGGAATCCCATATTTGTACATGACATGCCCATTGCCCGCTAAAACGATTAATTTGCTATCAGGATTGTCTGTGAGATATTGAGAGGCGGTTTGCGCCATCGTTTCATCCCAAATCGCTTGAGTTTGCAAGAAATAGTTAAAGTTTTGATGTCCAAAACGCTTTTGGTGGAGTAGGAAGACTTGATATAAGTCATGCCGATAACTGTTATTGGATAAATCCATTGCTGACGGTATTTGTTGCTTTTCTTCCGCTGTTAAGCTATCGATGCCTTGTTTGCTCACTTTATTCGTGATGTGTTTATCAATGTTAAGGGCGATAAGTGGAATGCCCTTGCTTTTGACATAATCTATAATGGGCTTGTAAAGATTATAGTCATAGCCCCAATTGTTGAAATACTGTGATTCTTTCAAGAAAGTTCGTTCGTCAATTTCCCCTGCCATGTAGTCATTCAGTGCTTTTTGATAAGGCACTTGGAACATTTCCATTCCCACAGCAATTTGATAGCCCGCTTCATGGCATTTTTTTATAACCGTTAATTGGTTAATGTGGTGAGCAAATTGATCATGTTGTTCCCCAACGTAAATCACGCGATTGTCTATGATTTTGGGTATGATGTCATTTAGCGTTGCTACCTTGTCTGGTTGTAGCGCGTGTGGAGGATTGCGAGTGAGTAAAGGGATACCATTAATGGATTCTGTAATGGCTTTTTCAGTGTTTTTACCCTCATTAAATGCTAACAGACTGTATTTGCCATAATGAGAGAGTTTTCGCGTGATTGCTTTTACTTCATTAGCGTTTTTGGCGTGTAATAGGGCTATCATCTCTTTTTCGTTATACGGATTTTTATAGACAAGCACGCGCACACCGTCTTTAGGGCGTTCTTGTTTTCCAAATAACATGTTCACCATCGGCGTATCAAAACCAGCAATGATCAAGGAGTGATCCTTGAATTGTGTTAATTTCATTTCCTGTGGTGCTGTGACGGTGATATTATTAAGACCTAAAGCGTTAATAAGTGGTTGATATAATTCATTTTTTTCAGGAGATATTGCCACAATAATATTTTCCTTGCCCATGATGGCACCCAGCGTTGGGGAGATTTCTTGGGGCAATAATTGTCGCATGAGATCATAATCTTCATCAATAACGACTTTTGTGGGTAGCTCATCTAGTTGTAAGCTGATTTTTTCTTTTTCGCTACTGATTTCAATAGCGCGTTGCGTTTGCCCAGATGCCGTGTGAATGGTGACAGATAATGGCATAAAATAGGGCGCGGTGTGTTGTATCAGGGTGAATGAAAGCGTCAGTTTGCCTTGTACAACAAGCAATTCAACTTCTTCAGCCGTGATGTGGGGAATATCCTCGCGATTGATTATCCATTGGGTAAAGTATCCCTGTAAATTGTCACCTATCACATTTTCAACAGCCTGTTGTATGTCGTGCCAAGAGGCAATGCGAAATGAATGGCTATGAATAAATTCACGTATCGCTGTAAAAAAGGTTTCATCGCCATACTGCTTTCTTATGGCGTGAAAAATCATAGCCGCTTTACCATAGCCAATCGCCTTTTGTGCATTATTATTGCGGGATTGAAAGGCACTGACTGGCATGGCATTATTGGTATTGACATAAGCATTATAGTCTGCCATGATTTGTTTGCGATAGGCGACTCCTTTGCCACTTAGGGTAGCATAATGTTGATCCGCTAAATAATTAGTAATACCTTCTGCCCAATTACCTTGGTTATAATCAATAAAAACGGAGTTGCCAAACCATTGATGCAAAATTTCATGCCCGAGCGATGTTTCAACGATAAAAGGCAAATGTACAATGGCACGCCCTAATAAGGTATAGGTTGGCATCGAATAACCTGTGGGGAGAATATTTTCAACGATGGCAAAGCGTTGATAGGGGTAAGGCGTGAGCATTTCTTCATATATTGCCAGATACTTTTTGGTATAGTCAATATAAGTCTCAGCCAGGTGAGCATCCTCTTTAAAAAAATAGGTTTCGATGGCAATATTTTTATAAGCCTCTTTTTTAAAAACATAATTTTTAGAGGCAGCTAGGCTTAATGAATCCAATGGGTGCTTAAACTGAAATTGAAAGGTAGAATTCGCCTCAGTCTTTTGAATTTCCACTGATTCCGCTTCAGAAGTGGCGATAAAACCTTTTGGCAATGTGACAGAAAGTGTGTATTCCATTAATGCATCAGGCTGCGGATACCAGTTTCCCGTTAAAAAAACGTTATCTTGATCAACAAACTGCGCTGCTTTCAAGCCATTGTCTTCCAAACTTGCCTCATAGCGAATAACGATTTCTTGATCCGTTTGAAACGTCAACATCAGTTGCCCTTTATCGGGGATAACGCTTTTTCCATCCACAATCAGGTTAGACAAATTCTTGACAAAAAAAGTCATCGCCTGATTTTCAGAAGCCCTTATATGGGCAATTCCGCTCAATGTTTTGCTTTGAGTTTCTATTGCGACATCAAGTTGATAACGCATATTCGCTCCATAAGCCATTGAGGGCATACCTATCACTAAAATCAATATTTTTATTAAACGCATAAGTCACTCCAAAATTTGAATTAATATTTGTAACTACTCAGCTACTATCCAATATTACGTTAACGAGGCACTACCTGAGTGGTTATTAATGTTTTATTCTAACATATATAGTATAAATTAAGAGTTAAAATAGGAGTTCGAGGTTTTCGTTTTTCTTCAAAAAACGAAAACCTCGAAAACGCTTCAGCTTTGGGCGGACTGACAAAGCTAAAGCGTTGTACTCCAACAACAAAGCTAAAGCGTTGGAAAGATTTTGGAGAAATTAGAAATTTTGGAGAGATTTTGGAGTTCAACGCTTTAGCTTTGTAATTGGAGTTCAACGCTTTAGCTTTGTAATTGGAGTACAACGCTTTAGCTTTGTAATTGGAGTACAACGCTTTAGCTTTGAAGAGATTTTGGTATCCAACATTAACTTTGTAATTGGTATCCAACATTAGCTTTGTAATTGGAGTACAACGCTTTAGTTATGTAGGGTGGGTAGAGCGAGAGCGAAACCCACCATTTTTCAACGGAACGGTGGGTTTCCACTTCGTTCCTACCCACCCTACATTAACTACATTAACCAAATTTTGATAAGATACTCCAAAACGATTAAAAAACTCATTGTTCATAACGAGCCACTTTGGGCATCGCTACCTGTTCGATTAAAGTTGCTCTCTGCCTTCGCAGTTCTTTATTAAAGGGTTGCTTTTCTATTTGCATAGATATGTTGTCAATGGCATCATACCAAATACCATTTTCAGCATAGACTTTATACCATTGTTTCTGAGATGTTTGGCTCAACTGTTTAGTCAGCGCATTCGATGGCTTGATGTAGCGAATTGTACCACTGGCAAGCCAGTCATTAGAACGCTGTTCTGGATCAGACACAATAACAATAAACCATTCGTATTCTTGATCTGGCTCAAGATGAACATCATAATCAGCTAATTGTAAATGGTGCATTCCAGCTTGATGTACGTCACTGTTATACGGCAGTCCAATGGTGAGTTCTAAAATTGGCTCAATTGCGCCGATTTTGTTTAAGGTAAATTCAATTTGAGCATCCCATGATTGTGACAGATACCAATAGAGTGTGGGTTGTTTCGTGATAGTAAAACCTGTGTGCTGTGGCGCAAGTGGAGCCATGAATTGTGGCAGTGCTGTGTGTTTCACCTGCTCTATCTCTGCATTGCCTCTGCTGACTCCACGAGAAACGCCTCGACTCACGCCTCTGCTGACTCCACGAGAAACGCCTCGACTCACGCCTCTACTGACACCACGAGAAACGCCTCTACTCACGCCTCTACTGACA
>JAOZSV010000474.1 GCA_029939505.1 Thiotrichaceae bacterium
ACTCGCCGGAGTCAATGTCATTAAGTTAAGCCTTGGAGTCCAAACCTTTAGATTTGGAAGTGGAGTCCAAACCTTTAGATTTGGAAGTGGAGTCCAAACCTTTAGATTTGGAAATGGAGTCCAAACCTTTAGATTTGGAGTCCAAACCTTTAGATTTGGAAATGGAGTCCAAACCTTTAGATTTGGAAATGGAGTCCAAACCTTTAGATTTGGAAGTGGAGTCCAAACCTTTAGATTTGGAATTTGCAAAGTCTCAGTACTTGAGACTGGTATGCACAGGGAAATAAACCGTAAAAATTAAATAATATCAATTAGTTATGTTAAAATCCTGTCCTCTCTTTTTTTCTCCTGTTTTTCTGAGAGAAACTGACATTTCTCCCATTCCTTATTGTATGCGACTGATTTTTTTTCGCCAAAAAATGTTCTCGTGATTCTCAAAAAAAAGATTGATAAGTCATTGATTTTTAATGTTCGCATTGAAAAAAGACGCGATTTTTTGGCTTGGATTTCTTCAGTCTCAACTACTGAGTCTCAGAAAGTTGCTGTTGAGCCGGAGCCTGTTTAATATCACTCACATCAGCCCATAAACCTTCGCGTTGCAAAGCCGCTAAACTCGCCTCAACTCGGTTATCTTTACGAATTTTTTCACGAAAGAAAAATAAGACGGCATTACCCAACAACTCATCATGAGCAAGAAAAGCGGCTAAAGTCTCATTCAAAGAGCCTACTTGCTCTAAGATTAAACCAGTAATAGTACCAGTATGTTGATTACCAACAAAATACGCCAATTCCGACTCATCAAAAGGACTTCGATTATCATCTTGAAAAATTGGCTTAGATAAAACCTCAAAATTTCCAAGCAAATCATGACGCAACTGATCTGAATTAGAAATGTTGCGTTGTTCGGCAAAAGATTTAAAATAATGAGACTTAATTTGAGTAGAAAATTCACTACTCAAGTTAGACTGAGTGAGTTTCTTAAACCAAGCGTATTTTGAATCAGCCCCCAAGCCAGCACTAACACCAGCCAAAGCCTCATCATAACTTTCCTGAAAAGCACCCGCAATCTCAAACGCGGAAAAAGTAAAATGTCCCTTTAAAACAGAACCCGCCTTAGCCAAACCATCCCCAGCTAAGTTAGCGATAATTGGACTCTGAAGAAGGGTACCAACGCCTTTTGCTATTGTTTTTTTGAATTGCATCATATTATTCAATATGTTGGCAACGAATAGTTTTACCAGCTAACTATTCGTCTTTAATAAAGACGATAAAATTATAACATAATTGTTCACTACTCAGTGGTTAGTCATGTAGGTCGGGTTAGCTGGCGTCGCAAAGTAACCCGACATTTTCCTAAAAATTC
>JAOZSV010000475.1 GCA_029939505.1 Thiotrichaceae bacterium
TTCTTCAAAAAACTTTAGGCTGAAATATTCTTATTCCGACGGACGAAAATATTCTGATGTAGGGGCAATCCCTTGTGGTTGCCCTGAGTAGTTACAAGCAGACTAAAAATAATTGGAGAAAAAAAATGAAAGTGGATTGGCTCATTATTGGAGCAGGCTTTACAGGTAGCGTATTAGCCGAAAGGATTGCTTCTCAACGAGGGGAAAAAGTATTAATCGTTGAACAACGTGATCATATTGCGGGTAATGCCTACGATTACTACGACGAACAGGGCGTTCTCGTTCATCAATATGGTCCCCATATTTTCCATACCAGCATGAAACATGTTTGGGACTATTTAGCTAAATTTACCGAATGGCGCAGTTATTATCATCGCGTTTTGGGGGTTATTGAGGGTAAACAGGTGCCAGTGCCATTTAATCTCAATTCCCTTTATGCCCTCTTTCCACCTCGCTATGCGGATCAATTGTCAGAGCAACTTATTGAAAAATATGGATTTAATGTCAAAGTACCGATTTTAAAAATCCGTGAAGAGGCCTTCGGTGATTTAAAATTTTTAGCCAACTATATTTATGAAAATGTATTTCATAACTACACCCTCAAACAGTGGCATTTAAAACCTGAAGAACTCGCCCCCTCAGTAACAGCGCGTGTTCCAATTTATATTAGCCGCGATGATCGCTATTTTCAGGATACTTACCAAGGTTTACCGCAACAGGGCTACACTGCCCTCTTTCGGCGCATTTTAAATCATCCCAATATCAAACTGTTATTGAATACGACTTATCAAGAAGTTGTTGAAGAAATTCAATATCAAAAAATGATTTTTACGGGTCCTATTGACGAGTTTTTTGAACATCAGCATGGTGAATTGCCCTATCGCAGTTTGCATTTTAAATTTCTCCATACAGAACAGGAGTATAAACAAACTGTCGGCACTGTCAATTATCCAAACGAGTATCATTACACACGCACGACAGAATATAAACACCTCACAGGGCAACGGGTATATGGTAGCACTTATATAGAAGAATACCCGCAATCTTATAAACGGGGTGAAAATATCCCTTATTACCCAATACCCAAAGAAGAATATCGCGCGTTGTATAAAAAATATGAAGCAGAAGCAGAAAAGATTAAAGAGCGGGTATTATTTGCAGGGCGATTAGCGGATTATCAATACTATAATATGGATCAAGCAGTTGCGCGGGCATTAAGTTTGTTTGAAAAGCTGAATTAATGGTTTCGAGGTTTCCGTTTTTTTTTCAAAAAACGGAAACCTCGAATGGTGAATAATGCATTGAAAATGGAGTTCGAGGTTTTAGTTTTTTTTCAAAAAACTAAAACCTCGAAAA
>JAOZSV010000328.1 GCA_029939505.1 Thiotrichaceae bacterium
ATGACAAGAATGGCAATGTCCTAACTGTCACTGATGCCAATAGCACCATTACCCGTGAATACGATAAACTCAATCGCGTTACCAAATACTCCAACCATCAAAGCAATACCCTACAATACGCTTATGATGAAGTCGGCAATTTGATCACCTTAACTTATCCAGATGGCAAGCCAGTGCATTATGAATACGATGCTGCGAGTCAATTGGTTAAAGTGATTGATTGGGCAAATCGTGTGACGGTATATGATTATGATAAAAATGGTCGTTTAATCAGCACCTTGCGTCCAAATGGCACCCATAAGACTCGTGTCTATGATAAGGCGGGACAACTGAAGCAACAGAAGGATATCGTGGTTGCCACTTCTGAAGTGATTAGCCAATTTGATTTCAGCTACGACGCTGCTGGCAACATCGTTAAAGAAGAAACCAGCCCCGAAGTTGATCCAAACATTAATCTGGATATGACCTATCAAGCAGCGAATCGCCTAGCCACTGTTGATGACAAAGTGGTACAATTCGATGCCGATGGTAATATGATGAAAGGGCCTTTGGCGGGTGAATTGACCCACTTTGGGTTTGATTCACGCAATCGGTTAATTAAAACAGACGAAACGGTTTATCGCTATGATGCCGAAAATCAACGGATTGAAGTTAATCAAACCCAATATGTTATTAACTCTCAACCTGCGCTTAGTCAAGTTTTGGTGAAAACCGAAGCTGATGGCACACAGACGTTTTATGTGTATGGTTTAGGATTGATTGGGCAGGAAGCAAATGGAGAGTATCTGACTTATCACTTTGATTTGCGGGGTAGTACGGTTGCTTTGACTGATGAAACGGCCAAAATAAGCGAGCGATTCCAATATTCGCCTTATGGATTATTGTTTAGTGGTGATATTTCGATAACGCCATTTTTGTTTAATGGTATGTATGGGGTGATGACGGATAGTAATGGACTGTATTATATGCGGGCTCGGTACTACAGTCCAGGGATTCGGCGGTTTGTGAATCAGGACATTTTGCTGGGCAATATCGTTGAGGGGCAAACGCTGAATCGGTATGCTTTTGTTACAGGGCAGCCGGTTAGTTTTGTTGATCCGTTTGGACTAGCAAAGTATTGTGGGCAATGTGCAAACGAAGATTGCTTGTTATATGGAGGCAATATTTGCCCAACCAAGCCGACTTCCATTTTTAATTTTGTGATGGCCTTAGATTGGTTATTAGGTACCGGTCCCAAACATCGAAATTTTGGACAAGAGACTAATCAAGCCAGAAATATGATGGATGCGCCAAGTGTTAGAAAAGCTCGGAGGTATTACGAACGAAAATATGCAATTAAATCTCTTTCTTGTTCATGTAGTCCAATGAACTTTAATGGTTACAATGTAATTGATTACATTGGAAAATTTAAAGTATGGGAATTCTTAGAAGCAACAATAAATTTGGATACCACTGAGCATTTTGTAGGAAGTTATAGCATAAATATCTATGGAAGAGCTGATGGTAAAGTAAGTTTTTTCCTAAACAATAAATCTAGCTTTACATCGTTTTGGTACGGAATACCTCCTGATTGGTCAAGAAATACCTTTGGTCCAATGGGAAATATGACCCAAACTATATACTGGACAGAAGTGATGAAGAATTGTCCTTAATCGAAATCATAAGTACTGAAGCATAAGTTTTAATACTTTTTGGAGTCCAAATCTTCAGCTTTGGACGTTACCAAGTTATTAGTGCCAAAACTGAAGTTTTAGACTCCATAATATCCGATAATTCGTGCTTCAGTACTTATTAAGTGTGAAGTCAAAAAAATCTATGGTTTCATACTTTACTATGTGGTATCATCTCAACTTTTGTATTGATAGCGGGAGAGGGAGAACCTCCCTTGACCCAAGATGTACGAGGCAAAGACATCATTGATATATTTCCAGTATGGGAAATATGAGTAAAAATAATTAAAATCAACCTTTTACTCTAAAATAGGCAGGGCAACGTCAAAGTTGAGACTAACTTTTTGATTATTTTAACTTTTTGGTCAATTTTCACCGATACAGGAGTCCATAAATTATAATTGACTGTTTTTTAATACCATTTTCAAAATAATTTCTGTATATCGTGCTTAAATCAATAACTGACATCGAACTTTGATGAGGCCTGCTAAAATAGGAATTATGCATGGACAAATAGATGGACAAATAGAAGTTTTTATGTTCTCGCCTATAATACATATCTGATTTTTGAGAAAGCGTTTTTGGGGCATTTTATCCTGATTAGCCGTTCAAACAATATTCCCAAACTCGTTGATATTTCCAGTGAGAACAAAATTTTTCTTGCTGTAAAATATCCTGTGATGGACTACAAAATACTGTGCTGAGCCAAGGGATAGCTTGTCATTTAGACAGTCGTTTATAGCCCATCACAGGATATTTTACAGAAATTTTTTAATTTGTCAATGCCGTCAGTCCGATAAAATTGCTATTATAAATATACTCAATGATTTATAAATAAAATCCTCGTCTTATACCCACCATTAAAAAAAATGGGGATTGCTGAGGAAAACTTATAATTTATTTAGGTGCTCACTTAATAATTTATTTAACATCGTGATGGCTATGCTTAATCGTTTAACAAAATTTGTGAAAATAACACTATGCTTACTTAGCTTATTATTATTTTCTTGCAACAATCAGGTTACACTTGATGATATAGTTGGTGTTTATACTGCTAATCACGGAAAAGGACTTGACATTCTAAAAATAAATTCTGATGGTACGTATGAACATCTTTACACCGAGAAAAATAAAAAATCTCATGTCAACAGAAATAGATGGATGTTCGAGATGGTTGGTAACAAAGTAGATGGAATTACATTTACCGACTTCCACTCCTACTTTAGGGGTAAAAAACCTAGTGGCTACTGGTACACAGAAATTGAATATGATATTTTTGGAAATATAAGGTTTTGCCTCGATCCAGATTCATATTATTACTATGTTAAAGATACTTCAGCCAAGTAGTTTGGCAGACGCGACCCATTTAGTAAAAATAAAAGGGGCCAGGCTCGAATTTGATGCGAATATCTCCTCATGCCGCCCACTTTTCGTCTCTCCTACGATGAAGATAGCCAACCTGGCAAACTGATCACGACGGTGAGCAATCGCGTTGGCCATACAAAAATATACACCTTTGATGACAATAATCAATTGTGGATTGGCGCGGGTCAAAGAACTTGCAAAAAAGGCTTCCCTGCCTTTTTTGCCCTTTGCCCACCGCACCAGGATGTAATGCTCTGGCCGCCCTGCGTCCGCTGTCCTTGCCCACAAGGGGCAAGGCCCAGCTACCTCAATGGCTCTACGCCGTCTGTTTTAAAAAAAATGCCCTGGCTACCAGAGACTACTCGTCACCGCCTATCGGCTTCCCTGACTCGCAGCGGTTGAGTCTCAAAGATGAGTTAGGCTATACGGAAACCGACACTTATGATGTTAACGGTAAACGCACCAGCGTCACTGATGCCAATGGTCAGACGACGCATTTTGAATATGATACCAACGGCAACCTTAAAACCCTCACCGATGCCGCCAACCATCAGACGCAATTGACTTATGACGATGACAATCATTTATTGTCGGCAGAAAATGCGCTCGGCAAACATATCAACTTTGCTTACGAAAACAACCATTTAACGAGTATTACTGACCCGTTCAACCATGTAACACGCTACACCTACAACAATTATGGACAAGTGTTGACCAAAACCAGTCCACTTCAGGCTGTCACAACTTATGAATATGAGAATGGCCAACTGGTTCGTGTGATTAATCCAGAAGGCATTGTCTATACTTTAAGCTACGACGCGGCAGGGCGTTTAACCACTCTGACGGATGTTGACCACAACACGACAACCCTTGCTTACGATGGTGTTGATCGGCTAAACAAAGTGATTAATCCATTAGGGCATGAAGTCAGCATGACTTATGATAGTCGCAACAACCTACTGACTTTCACCGATGCAAATGGTCATGTCACGCACCGCCATTATGATGGTAGTGGCAAGATGGTAAGCCAAATCAATGCGTTAGGTAAAAAAACGCGCTATGAATATGATGGCGAAGACCGTTTAATTCGGGTAATTGATGCTTTAACGCATGTCACGGAATTGGGTTATGACGAAAGAAGTAAAAAGGGGCCAGGCTCGAATTATTTCGTAGAGATGACAACAAAAATTCAAAATGAGTCTATTTCAGCCTGACCTCTTTTATTGTTTAAAAATTCGAGCCTGGCCCCTTTTTTCTCTGCTTATAACAGCATCTAACCATAACTAACCCCTTTACAAAACCCAATAATCCAAAATCAACAAACATGAAAACACAAACTCTCTCCCAACAACTTCTTGCAGCCGCTATAGGCATTGCCTTAACCGCACCCAGCAACGCCGCCGATTACATTTACGATGACCTTA
>JAOZSV010000329.1 GCA_029939505.1 Thiotrichaceae bacterium
GGTTGAAACTAACCCCAACGGGGTGAAATGTAAATAGCCACCGATGAAATCGGTGTGGTGAAATTTGGAAGCTTGCGTAACATCAGTTAAACAATAAACCCCAGAATTAAAAACACACTCACTAACGTATGGAGCATAATCGTGTTTTTGATTGCGGGAATGAGTTTTGTTGGTTCTTCATCATAATGAGCATATAGCGTTTTTATCGCTTTAAATCCGAGCGGCAAAGTGAATAAGCTGAAAAGGCTCAGTAAGGGTAAATAGTGAACTATCACACCCATAATGAGAGCGATGAAACTGAGCAATATTAAAAGGATATAAATGGGTACTCTTTTTCCTAAGCGAACCACTAATGTATTTTTACCCGCTTGTTTATCTGTCACGAAATCTGAAAATCCATTGAGATACAAAATCGCAGCGACTAAACCTGTGAGCGGTAATGCGGCTATGACGGCGGTTAAATTGAGCGTTTGCGTTTGCACATAGTAGGCTCCCAATACTGCTAACACCCCAAAATTTAAACCGACTAACATTTCGCCCATTCCACGACTATGAAATGAAAATGGGGGTGCTGAGTAGAAATAACCAGATAATACACCTATCAGCCCTATCCATAATAGGGGCAATCCCCGCGCCCATACTAAAAATAAGCCGATGCTTACCGCAATGCTTAATAGTAACAAGCCATAATGATAGGTTTCTTTTGCGGATAAAATCCCTTTTTGAATCATACGACTTCCACCCGCAAATGGGGTGAGCGGCGTTTTATTCAGTTCATCCGCTTTGTTGAGATGATCAAAGTAATCATTGATGACATTAATACCTGCGTGAGTGAAAAGTCCTGCAACGAGCGCGGCGCAAAAGTAGAAAGGTAAAAATACGCCCTGCAAATGGTTTGCTATCGCTGTACCTAATAAAATAGGTAAAATAATAATGGTGAAAAATTGAGGGCGGGTTGCTTTAATCCAAATGCTGATCGTTTTTTGAGTCATTTATTTTGAAATTCAACGTTTCTGGTTTTCTGGTTTCCAAACTCTGTTTCTGGTTTCCAAACTCTGTTTGGGAACCCATTCATGGACGCTCCTCGTCCCAGCACACGACGCAGAGCGTCGTGGGAGGCATTCCCAAACAGAGTTTGGGAACGAGATAGATTTGGAGGTATTTTGGAGTCCAAACCTTCAGATTTGGAGGTATTTTGGAGTCCAAACCTTCAGATTTGGCATTCAGCAATTTAGTCACGTCCAAATCTAAAGGTTTGGACTCCATCATATCCGATCATTTCTGCTTCAATACCTAGCAATGACTTGATGAACTTGAATAGCTTCCATCATAAAATATTCCCCAATTATAGTTGTGAATTATGAATCAAATTCAGAAAAAAAATCTCAAATTCCTGTATTTAGAAACCAAGTTTCTTCAAGAAACTTGGTTTATTTTGATTTCAGAAGGAAAAATATATTATAAAATATCCAATAATTTCAACAATTTAGCGTATAAGCCGCGCGAATAAAACCAGAAAATAACGGATGTCCATCACGGGGAGTCGAAGTAAATTCAGGATGGAATTGACAGGCGATGAACCAAGGATGATGACTATTTTCTATCACCTCAACCAGTTCACCTTCCGCAGATAAGCCCGAAAAGACTAAGCCCGCTTGGCGCAATCTGCCCATATAATTATTGTTAAATTCGTAACGATGACGATGACGTTCCCGGATATGCTCTTTTCCATATAATTCAACCGTTTTAGTTCCTCTCATTAGATGACAGGTTTGCCCTCCTAAGCGCATTGTACCGCCTTTATCTGCATTTCCGTCGCGTTTTTCGACTTCTCCTGTTTCTGTTCTCCATTCGGTAATGAGGGCAATAACAGGATAAGGTGTGTTGGGTTCAAATTCGGTACTATGTGCCTCTTCCAAGCCCATGTTACGCGCAAATTCTATCACCGCCACTTGTAATCCCAAACAAATGCCTAAATACGGCACATTGTTTTCTCGTGCAAATTGTGCTGCGCTGATTTTGCCTTCAATACCGCGTTCACCAAAACCACCTGGAACTAAAATCGCATCGACGGTTTTTAAACAATCTGTCCCTTCTGTTTCAATCTCTTCAGAGTCTATATAGATAATCTTGACGTGGGTGCTTGTCTGTATGCCAGCATGAATCAATGCTTCGTTGAGAGATTTGTAAGCATCTGTTAATTCAACATATTTTCCAACAATCGCCACCTTAACATGATGCTTAGGATTATCTATTGCCGTCAACACTTTTTTCCAATCCGAAAGATCAGCCGAGGGCATATCTAATTGGAATTTATCACAAATAATTTTATCCAGTAATTGCTCGTGCAATAGTAAAGGAATGCGATAAATTGAGTCAACATCGACGACTGAAATCACAGCGGCTTCATCAACACTGGTGAACAGAGAAATTTTTTGCCGATCCCCATCAGGTAAAGGGCGGCTTGAGCGACAAAGCAAAATATCAGGTTGAATACCAATAGAGCGCAATTCTTTAACCGAGTGCTGAGTGGGTTTCGTTTTGAGTTCACCGACGGAGGGGATATAAGGTACTAAAGTTAAATGAATAAATAATGCCCTTTGATGCCCTAATTCTCTACCCAGTTGACGAATTGCTTCTAAAAAGGGCAAGGATTCAATATCCCCGACTGTGCCACCAATTTCAATCATCGCGACATCAAACCCTTCTGTACTTTCAAGAAGGGAACGTTTAATTTCATCAGTAATATGGGGAATAACCTGTACAGTCGCGCCTAAATAATCGCCACGTCGCTCTTTACGGATGACATTTTCATAAATACGCCCCGTGGTGAAATTATTATGTTGCCCCATTGTGGTATGCACGAAGCGTTCATAATGCCCTAAATCCAGATCAGTTTCTGCCCCATCATCAGTGACAAACACTTCGCCATGTTGAAAGGGGCTCATCGTTCCAGGATCAATATTGATATAGGGATCTAATTTAACTAACGTCACTTTCAGTTGACGCGCTTCAAGAATGGCTGCTAAAGAGGCGGAAGCGATACCTTTGCCAAGTGAGGAGACAACTCCGCCTGTAATAAAGATAAATCGTGTCATAGTTTAGTCTATAAATTGTGCAAATTAATATGATAGCTTAAATAACTAAGTTAAGATAACTACTCAGGGCAACCATAAAGGATTGCCCCTACAATATTCTTATGAAGACTGACGAAAATCTTCATCGGGCAAATCCCTTGTGGTTGCCCTGATTATGTCGTAGGGGCAATCCCTTGTGGTTGCCTCACTGCCATTAAGTTTTCGAGGTTTGAGTTTTTTTTTCAAAAAAACTCAAACCTCGAAAGGAATATTTGTTGGAATCCAAGGCTTAACTTAATGGCAGTGTTGTGGTTGCCTGAGTAGTTACAAGTTAAGCCAGGTTGAACACACAGGTTCGCCCTTACAACTACGGGATTTTGTAGGGGCTGCGTGTCTGCCATTAAGTTAATGGCATTGAGCATCTTGCCTACCATTAATGTTTCAAGGAGAAATAATCCTATCCGCAAAATCGGGATAGACTCGTTTAAAATCTTTTTCGTTTAGTGTCACAACGTAATCAACGTTAGCTTTTATGGCTGCTTTTAAGATTAAAGCGTCATAAATAACACCACCAATAATGCCTGAATCAGATAAGTGGTTGATAACACTCATGTAATCTTGTTCAGACAAAGTGATCACCTTAAAGACATCAAGGACATTTTGCTGTATTAATTGTTGAGCCGCCTTGGGGAAAATACGGGGTTTAATAGGGTAAGTCGTGATCGTTGTGTAGAGTTCAGCCAGCGAATGCGCTGAAATAACCCCAGTATCTTTACCCTCTTTTACTTGTTGTAGCCAGGGTAAAACACGCATGTTATGAGGGTGATATTCAATCAATGCCGCTATCAACGCCGAAGTGTCAAATAGAACAGTTCTCATAAATTCACCTCGCCTATAAGTTTAGCCAAACGACGTTCACGATCTTGCTGAACGATGTTGCTAACGTCACCTAATAATTCGCCTCTTGCCATCAATATACCCCCTTTGTTAACCAATATTGTCGGCTCAGATTCGTCTTTATCAGTCGAAGACATTTTTCTGGGTGGCATAACGGGTTGAACAGTCAAAATAATGGTTAAGTCGGTATTGGTAAAATCGGAAGGGACTTTCAATTGTAAAATACCATCTGAACCTACATGGGAATGTAAAGTCACTCTTTGCATTGTATTAATCCTTTTATCTATTGGAGAGATCAATCTGCCAAATGGTTTAACAATAAATTCTTTATTAATCCTGTTGATAATGGTTCACTCGTTATTACGTTTCTGCACATTCTGATTCTGATAATATTATGCAATACTTTGGCTTTTTATAAGCCACCCTCAGTATATTTTCTCATGGGCATGAAACACA
>JAOZSV010000330.1 GCA_029939505.1 Thiotrichaceae bacterium
GAAAAACCTCTGAGGTTTCCAAAACCTCAGAGGTTTCGCTTCCAAATCCAAATCGAAAAACCTCTGAGGTTTCGCTTCCAAACATTTTTGTCTATATCTCCCATTGAGAAATAACAATTTTTACCTTAAATCTCTCATTCTCTAAATGAATTTTATTAGGTAAATCAATACCTTGTACATTAATATAACGCCTATAAAGTATTTCCCAGCCACCTTGTCGTAAACGGTGTAAATGCTTCGCTTTATTGAATGTGTACCATTGCGGAGCAGGTTGTGGAGCAGGAATGCCCCTGATCCAAAAATGCAAACCCCTCACGGGAATTTCCAATTTAAGAACCTGAGCGATTAAAGCATCAGGATCACGATCAGTGAACATTTCGTTATTAGCAGTTCGCATAATAACCCCGTTCTCATTCCCTTCAAGTAAAAAGGCACCTTGTCCAAGCGGCGCATTTAAACGCAAAATATAACTTGAACCTTGCTGCTGCCAATAAACATTAGCCGTCCAACTGTCAGTACGAGTTGAAATCGCAATGCGACCATTCAAACGCCACGAATCCAGTTTGCTTGCTGGCGTTTGTGGCATTTTGGGAAGCTGGGCGCAGCCTGATAATAACAGTATTAATAGAAGTAAACGTTTCATCGTATAAAGCGATCTATCACTTCGCGTAGTTTTTCATCATCAGGAAAAGTATTCTGTGCTTTTTCCCAAACATCTGTAGCCGCTCGCTGTTCACCGCTTTTCCATAACACTTCGCCTAAATGAGCAGCGATTTCAGGATCATCCTGCTGTGCTTGTGCTTTACGCAGATATGCAATCGCCTCGGCATAATTTCCCATTTTATATAAAACCCATCCCATACTATCTAAAATGTAATAATCGTTAGGCCTTAAAGCAAGTGCTTTTTTGATCAATTCGTAGGCTTCTTGATAACGATCCGTATATTCTGTGAAGCCATAACCTAAAGCATTGAGTGCGCCCACATTTTCTGGATCGATAAGCAGTACGCGCCGTAAATCCCGCTCTAAAAGAGTCAGATTCCCCATTTTTTCATACAACAAGGATCGCATATAGAGTACTTCGATATTATCAGATTTTAATTCAAGCGCGTTATGATAAGCCTCCAATGCTTGCTCATAACGTTTTTGCTCGCTCAGTATTTCTGCTTCCATCTGTATGAGATTAATCTTTTCCTCAACATTAGCAACAGGTACATTCCGAAGATGCTCAACGGCTTTATCTAACAGCCCTTGTTTCACAAAAATCGAAGCAATTCGTGCCTGTGCATTAAGATAGTTTGAACCACTTTCAACTTGTTTAAACCAAGAAAGCGCATTCTCAATGTTTTTTTCATCTTGTGCAATGACTCCTAAATAATAGCGAGCCATATTGACTTGTTCCCCACTTTTAAGTAGGCGCGTGAAATAGTTTTTAGCGGCAGGAAGTTGTTCGATTTGTAGAGATAACACGCCCAGCGCATATAAAAATTCGCCATGTTCGGGATGTTGGGATAATAAACGTTTAAATTGCTTAACCGCTTCATCAAACTTTTCTGCATCAGCAAGCATACGCGCATATATTAAACGCCATTCATGGGCGGCAGGTTTTTTTTGCAACGCCTTCTTCATCCATTGCAAAGCCTCCTCATATTGTTCAAAGCTATTCAACAAATAGGCATACAAAGGCACAGCTTCAGCATGATCTGGAATATGACTGAGTAAGGTCTTTAACACCTCCAAGGCTTGTTTGAATTGATTCGCTTGAATCAATAAGCGTGAGTAGGCGAATAATATCACAGAATGATCGGGATGTTTGGCAATCAGTTTTTCCAGTAATTTGAGGGCAATCGCTGGATTTTTTTGTTCTAGTATATTTTCTATTACTGATTTTAGGGAATCATTATCCTGAGTATGGTCAAACATCGCTTCCAAATAAACCACAGCTTCGTCTATGCGTTTTTGGCTTAATAATATGTTCACCAAAATTTCACGAGCATTGGGATTATTGGGGGCAAGTGCTACCCACAAGTGAGCGGCTTGAGCCGCCTTATAATATCTCTGTGCATACAAGGCGGCTTGTGTTGCACGTTCTGCCATTTTCCAATCACGCGCTTTAGATGCGATATCGAAAAAAGTTTTAGCCGCTAAGATATAGTTGCCATTCAATCTAGCGATTTCAGCAACTAAAATATTAAATATATATTCTTGCTGTTGTGATAGAAAGGAATAAGCCGATCTTGAGCCTAAAGGAGGATATTTGCCTTCAATTAGCAAACGTTCACTTTTGATTTCTGCCTCAGAAGACTGTGATTCCTGGGCAATGGCATTACGATAAGTGAGTTGGCTTGCACATCCCATCAAAAAATTAGCAAAAAGAATGAGTCCTAAATTTTTACAAAATAATTTTATATTCATACTGACGTTCCAATTCATAAATTAATACGAGGTTCTTGCAAAACCCTGAACACACGAGGTTTAAGCGATTTTTGAAAAAAATCGGATTTATAAGCTCAAAAATTAATGATAAAAGTTCCAAGCTATAAGGTTATTATAGTTTAGTACAACGGATTTTAGAATAAGTTGTACTCACGAGCTTCGACGCTAACTCGCTTTTTTGAGCTTAGAAATCCGATTTTTTTCAAAAAATCGGATTTCTTAAACCTCTAATTAGACATTATTTTATCAAAGATAAGTTTATACGATTTTCTTTTAATATTAAAGATTAAAAATATTTATATTAAATCAATTTAACTAATTAAAATTATTTTTAATATGTTAAACTAAATCCGTCAATTCTTATCAGGAAATTTATCATGCGTATTATTCAAGAAGCACTCACTTTTGATGATGTTTTACTCATACCAGCCCATTCCACTGTCTTGCCCAAACAAGCACAGCTGAACACGCCATTAACGCGAGACATTACTCTTAATATTCCAATTATCTCAGCAGCAATGGATACTGTCACAGAAGCACGTTTGGCTATCACAATAGCGCAAGAGGGGGGACTCGGCATTATTCATAAAAATATGTCTATTGAGGAGCAAGCACGTCAAGTGCGAATCGTTAAAAAATTTGAAAGTGGAGTCATTAAAGATCCCTTTATCGTCTCACCCAATACCAGTATTCAAAAAGTGCTTAATTTGACACGCGCAAATCGTATTTCTGGTGTCCCTGTTGTCGATAAAGAAATATTAGTTGGTATTGTCACCAATCGCGATTTACGCTTTGAAACCCATTATGAACAACCCGTCTCCAGCATAATGACTCCTAAAGAACGGTTAGTCACCGTGCAAGAAGGGGCTGATCGTGAAGAAATTATACATTTATTACATAAACATCGTATTGAAAAAGTGCTGGTTGTTAATGATCATTTTCAATTACGTGGCATGATTACGGTGAAAGACATTCAAAAAGCCACTGAAAAACCCAATGCGTGCAAGGATGAACAAAAACGCTTACGAGTAGGCGCAGCAGTGGGAACAGGCAAAGATTGCGAAAATAGAATAGCTGCCTTAGTTGAAGCGGATACAGATGTCATACTTGTAGATACCGCACATGGACACGCACAAAGCGTACTTGATAAAGTACGTTGGATCAAACAACATTATCCTGAAACACAAGTCATCGGAGGTAATATTGCAACCAGTGAAGGTGCGAAGGCGTTAGTAGAAGCAGGTGCAGATGGTATCAAAGTGGGGATTGGTCCAGGCTCAATTTGCACAACCCGCATTGTTGCAGGTGTTGGTGTTCCACAAATTACCGCGATTGATAATGTGGCACAAGCACTGAAAGATTCAGGTATTCCTCTCATCGCCGATGGCGGTATTCGCTATTCTGGTGATATGGCTAAAGGAATAGCAGCGGGAGCGCATTCGCTTATGATAGGTGGCTTGTTTGCAGGAACAGAGGAAGCACCGGGTGAAGTTGAACTTTATCAAGGTCGTGCCTATAAATCCTATCGTGGCATGGGTTCAATTGCCGCCATGTCACAGGCGCAAGGCTCAAAAGATCGTTACTTTCAGGAATCTGTTGAAACAGAAGCCAAATTAGTCCCTGAAGGAATTGAAGGAAGAGTCCCGCATCGAGGACCTTTAATCGAAGTCATTCATCAATTATTAGGTGGTTTACGTTCCAGTATGGGTTATACGGGCTGTCGTACTTTAGAAGAAATGCGATGTCAAACGGAATTTGTACGAATCAGTCCAGCCGGAATGCGCGAAAGCCATGTCCATGATGTCTCTATCACCAAGGAAGCACCGAATTATAGAGTGAATTAGGCGTTTTTTCCGTCCAACGCTTTAGCTTTGGCAATGGCAATGGAGTCCAACGCTTTAGCTTTGGCAATGGAGTCCAAACCTTCAGATTTGGCAATGGAGTCCAACGCTTTAGCTTTGGCAATGGAGTCCAAACCTTCAGATTT
>JAOZSV010000016.1:0-16930 GCA_029939505.1 Thiotrichaceae bacterium
GCATTTAATCTGTTAAACCTCAGAGGTTTGCGAAACCTCTGAGGTTTTTGTCTTGGCAGAAATACGAGGAGTTCTTTTCGCATTTAATCTGTTAAACCTCAGAGGTTTGCGAAACCTCTGAGGTTTTTGTCTTGACATATTTAAGGCGTATCAATTTTCTTCTCTTTTTTCTTCTGATGATGAGGTTGTTCCTGTTCAAACAGCGTCACATCAGTCGTGATTTTCTTGCCATTTCTCATCAGTTGTATCGTCACAAGGTTGCCCATTTCGGTGTAAAATAGCGCGAATTTCAAATCAGCCAAAGTCTGAATTTTTTGCGCAGCGACTTGGATAATCACATCATCTACTTGCAATCTCGCTTTTTTTGCAGGTGTATTGTCTCCAATGCCCATAATGATAACTTGGTTATCTTTTTCCTTTATCATCACACCAAGTTTGGGGGCTTTTTTCCCTTTGAGCTTTTGAGTTAATAAGATATAATCAGCGATGCCTTTGTCTATGGCTTGAGCTTGTACAATGACGCTGAATGGTTCCGGTTTGCGCTGAGACAGGCGGTTAGGAATCCCATATTTGTACATGACATGCCCATTGCCCGCTAAAACGATTAATTTGCTATCAGGATTGTCTGTGAGATATTGAGAGGCGGTTTGCGCCATCGTTTCATCCCAAATCGCTTGAGTTTGCAAGAAATAGTTAAAGTTTTGATGTCCAAAACGCTTTTGGTGGAGTAGGAAGACTTGATATAAGTCATGCCGATAACTGTTATTGGATAAATCCATTGCTGACGGTATTTGTTGCTTTTCTTCCGCTGTTAAGCTATCGATGCCTTGTTTGCTCACTTTATTCGTGATGTGTTTATCAATGTTAAGGGCGATAAGTGGAATGCCCTTGCTTTTGACATAATCTATAATGGGCTTGTAAAGATTATAGTCATAGCCCCAATTGTTGAAATACTGTGATTCTTTCAAGAAAGTTCGTTCGTCAATTTCCCCTGCCATGTAGTCATTCAGTGCTTTTTGATAAGGCACTTGGAACATTTCCATTCCCACAGCAATTTGATAGCCCGCTTCATGGCATTTTTTTATAACCGTTAATTGGTTAATGTGGTGAGCAAATTGATCATGTTGTTCCCCAACGTAAATCACGCGATTGTCTATGATTTTGGGTATGATGTCATTTAGCGTTGCTACCTTGTCTGGTTGTAGCGCGTGTGGAGGATTGCGAGTGAGTAAAGGGATACCATTAATGGATTCTGTAATGGCTTTTTCAGTGTTTTTACCCTCATTAAATGCTAACAGACTGTATTTGCCATAATGAGAGAGTTTTCGCGTGATTGCTTTTACTTCATTAGCGTTTTTGGCGTGTAATAGGGCTATCATCTCTTTTTCGTTATACGGATTTTTATAGACAAGCACGCGCACACCGTCTTTAGGGCGTTCTTGTTTTCCAAATAACATGTTCACCATCGGCGTATCAAAACCAGCAATGATCAAGGAGTGATCCTTGAATTGTGTTAATTTCATTTCCTGTGGTGCTGTGACGGTGATATTATTAAGACCTAAAGCGTTAATAAGTGGTTGATATAATTCATTTTTTTCAGGAGATATTGCCACAATAATATTTTCCTTGCCCATGATGGCACCCAGCGTTGGGGAGATTTCTTGGGGCAATAATTGTCGCATGAGATCATAATCTTCATCAATAACGACTTTTGTGGGTAGCTCATCTAGTTGTAAGCTGATTTTTTCTTTTTCGCTACTGATTTCAATAGCGCGTTGCGTTTGCCCAGATGCCGTGTGAATGGTGACAGATAATGGCATAAAATAGGGCGCGGTGTGTTGTATCAGGGTGAATGAAAGCGTCAGTTTGCCTTGTACAACAAGCAATTCAACTTCTTCAGCCGTGATGTGGGGAATATCCTCGCGATTGATTATCCATTGGGTAAAGTATCCCTGTAAATTGTCACCTATCACATTTTCAACAGCCTGTTGTATGTCGTGCCAAGAGGCAATGCGAAATGAATGGCTATGAATAAATTCACGTATCGCTGTAAAAAAGGTTTCATCGCCATACTGCTTTCTTATGGCGTGAAAAATCATAGCCGCTTTACCATAGCCAATCGCCTTTTGTGCATTATTATTGCGGGATTGAAAGGCACTGACTGGCATGGCATTATTGGTATTGACATAAGCATTATAGTCTGCCATGATTTGTTTGCGATAGGCGACTCCTTTGCCACTTAGGGTAGCATAATGTTGATCCGCTAAATAATTAGTAATACCTTCTGCCCAATTACCTTGGTTATAATCAATAAAAACGGAGTTGCCAAACCATTGATGCAAAATTTCATGCCCGAGCGATGTTTCAACGATAAAAGGCAAATGTACAATGGCACGCCCTAATAAGGTATAGGTTGGCATCGAATAACCTGTGGGGAGAATATTTTCAACGATGGCAAAGCGTTGATAGGGGTAAGGCGTGAGCATTTCTTCATATATTGCCAGATACTTTTTGGTATAGTCAATATAAGTCTCAGCCAGGTGAGCATCCTCTTTAAAAAAATAGGTTTCGATGGCAATATTTTTATAAGCCTCTTTTTTAAAAACATAATTTTTAGAGGCAGCTAGGCTTAATGAATCCAATGGGTGCTTAAACTGAAATTGAAAGGTAGAATTCGCCTCAGTCTTTTGAATTTCCACTGATTCCGCTTCAGAAGTGGCGATAAAACCTTTTGGCAATGTGACAGAAAGTGTGTATTCCATTAATGCATCAGGCTGCGGATACCAGTTTCCCGTTAAAAAAACGTTATCTTGATCAACAAACTGCGCTGCTTTCAAGCCATTGTCTTCCAAACTTGCCTCATAGCGAATAACGATTTCTTGATCCGTTTGAAACGTCAACATCAGTTGCCCTTTATCGGGGATAACGCTTTTTCCATCCACAATCAGGTTAGACAAATTCTTGACAAAAAAAGTCATCGCCTGATTTTCAGAAGCCCTTATATGGGCAATTCCGCTCAATGTTTTGCTTTGAGTTTCTATTGCGACATCAAGTTGATAACGCATATTCGCTCCATAAGCCATTGAGGGCATACCTATCACTAAAATCAATATTTTTATTAAACGCATAAGTCACTCCAAAATTTGAATTAATATTTGTAACTACTCAGCTACTATCCAATATTACGTTAACGAGGCACTACCTGAGTGGTTATTAATGTTTTATTCTAACATATATAGTATAAATTAAGAGTTAAAATAGGAGTTCGAGGTTTTCGTTTTTCTTCAAAAAACGAAAACCTCGAAAACGCTTCAGCTTTGGGCGGACTGACAAAGCTAAAGCGTTGTACTCCAACAACAAAGCTAAAGCGTTGGAAAGATTTTGGAGAAATTAGAAATTTTGGAGAGATTTTGGAGTTCAACGCTTTAGCTTTGTAATTGGAGTTCAACGCTTTAGCTTTGTAATTGGAGTACAACGCTTTAGCTTTGTAATTGGAGTACAACGCTTTAGCTTTGAAGAGATTTTGGTATCCAACATTAACTTTGTAATTGGTATCCAACATTAGCTTTGTAATTGGAGTACAACGCTTTAGTTATGTAGGGTGGGTAGAGCGAGAGCGAAACCCACCATTTTTCAACGGAACGGTGGGTTTCCACTTCGTTCCTACCCACCCTACATTAACTACATTAACCAAATTTTGATAAGATACTCCAAAACGATTAAAAAACTCATTGTTCATAACGAGCCACTTTGGGCATCGCTACCTGTTCGATTAAAGTTGCTCTCTGCCTTCGCAGTTCTTTATTAAAGGGTTGCTTTTCTATTTGCATAGATATGTTGTCAATGGCATCATACCAAATACCATTTTCAGCATAGACTTTATACCATTGTTTCTGAGATGTTTGGCTCAACTGTTTAGTCAGCGCATTCGATGGCTTGATGTAGCGAATTGTACCACTGGCAAGCCAGTCATTAGAACGCTGTTCTGGATCAGACACAATAACAATAAACCATTCGTATTCTTGATCTGGCTCAAGATGAACATCATAATCAGCTAATTGTAAATGGTGCATTCCAGCTTGATGTACGTCACTGTTATACGGCAGTCCAATGGTGAGTTCTAAAATTGGCTCAATTGCGCCGATTTTGTTTAAGGTAAATTCAATTTGAGCATCCCATGATTGTGACAGATACCAATAGAGTGTGGGTTGTTTCGTGATAGTAAAACCTGTGTGCTGTGGCGCAAGTGGAGCCATGAATTGTGGCAGTGCTGTGTGTTTCACCTGCTCTATCTCTGCATTGCCTCTGCTGACTCCACGAGAAACGCCTCGACTCACGCCTCTGCTGACTCCACGAGAAACGCCTCGACTCACGCCTCTACTGACACCACGAGAAACGCCTCTACTCACGCCTCTACTGACACCACGAGAAACGCCTCTACTCACGCCTCTACTGACACCACGAGAAACGCCTCGACTCACGCCTCTGCTGACTCCGCGAGAAACGCCTCGACTCACGCCTCTGCTGACTCCGCGATTAACATGACCACTTTTATTATCGACTAAACCCGCTTCTCTTCTTCGCAACGGTGCATTTGATATAATTTGCTGGTAATGCACACTGGTTACTTTATTATTAATATTAAAAGATTGATGATCAGTTGCCAATACGATATTAGTAGAAACGAGAAAATATCCAGCGAAAAATATTTTTATATTCATAATTTTGTTCTCCATCTATGTACTCAGTCATAAGAAAATATTGCTTTACTGTTAAAGCAATAAGTATGCCAATTTATTAAATAAATATCAATATTTTTTGAATTTTAATGATAATTTTACTGATAGTACAAGGAATTTAGGGAATTATTTTTAAGTTTCACATTTTTTCAAAAAGACTTATAGCTAGTATAATAACAGAAATATTGAGATTGAAATTAAAGCATTATGAGAAAGGAATACTATTATGAGAATAGCTTTAGGCATAGAATATGCAGGAAGTGATTTTTTT
Source organism: Thiotrichaceae bacterium (assembly GCA_029939505.1). GTDB lineage: Bacteria > Pseudomonadota > Gammaproteobacteria > Beggiatoales > Beggiatoaceae > QNES01. The sequence goes on from JAOZSV010000016.1 coordinate 5,011, forward strand.
GGTTGGCAAATCCAACCCCATGCCCGTAGTGTACAAGGTTGTGTAGAGGCTGCTTTATCCAAAGTCGCTAATCATCCCGTCACTGTCGTTTGTGCAGGGCGTACTGATACTGGTGTACATGCGTTAGGACAAGTCGTACATGCTGATGTGACTGCACAACGTACAACGCGCTCATGGTGCTTGGGTACCAATACCAATTTGCCTCAAGATATTAGTATATTGTGGACAAAAGAGGTTGATGAGCATTTTCATGCCCGTTTTTCAGCACAGGCTCGCCATTATCGTTACGTGATTTTAAATCGCCTAAGCCGCCCAGCTTTATTAGCTAAAAGAGTCACTTGGGAATATAGGCGAACCTTAGACATTGGGCGGATGCAAGCCGCGAGTCATTATTTATTAGGCACTCATGATTTTTCCTCATATCGCGCTACAGCATGTCAAGCAAAAAGTCCTGTACGCACTATATTGCGCTTAATTGTTTATAAAAGTAGCGAAAAAGTGATTATAGAGATTTCAGCGAATGCTTTTTTACATCACATGGTACGCAATATTGCGGGTGTCTTGATGACGATAGGCAGTGGTGAGCAGCCACCTGAATGGGCGCGTACTGTTTTAGAGGCGCGTGATAGAAAAGCAGGGGATATAACGGCATCCGCAGCGGGGCTCTATTTTTGTCATGTCGATTATCCTGCACCCTATATTTTTCCAAAAGCAAATTGCCTTGATGGAATGGTTTCGAGGCTAAAGTTTTTTTAAAGAAAAAACTTTAGCCTCGAATGGTGAATGATAAATGATAAATGATGAATGATGAATGATGAATGATGAACCTATCCCACTATTCGTTTTTGAGCTTAGAAATCCGATTTTTGGAAAAATCGGATTTCTTAAACCTCATTGTTTTTTATCATAATTCTGATTATCTTGGAATAAAACTCAACTTTTTGTTAAACGAATTTTCACCACCCCAAGGGGGGGAATAAAAATGTTTTTAAAAAAAAAGGGTTGCATTTTTTTAAAAAATGAATTATCATACACAACATCTTATCTCTATAGCTTATTTCATAGAGGAGATATCTTGATCCACCCCACCTTTTTTGCCGGTGTAGCTCAGTTGGTAGAGCACCTGATTTGTAATCAGGTTGTCACGGGTTCGACCCCTGTCACCGGCTTTCTCCTAAAGTACCCATCCTACACCTCAATCACTTATAAATTAAAGTTGAGCCTCGCGTAAAAAAAGTTTCTATCTGATAACTGATTTTGAATGGATAACTGAAAATGAATCAATTTCTTACTATTCATCCTAAAAATCCGCAACGACGGCTAATTAGCCAAGCGGTTGCTATACTTAGAACAGGCGGCTTAATTGTATATCCGACTGATTCAAGTTATGCACTGGGTTGCCATATTGGTGATAAAACGGCAATGGAGCGGATTAGTCATATTCGCCAAATAGATAACGATCATAATTTTACTTTAGTTTGCCACGATCTGTCTGAAATTGGTACCTATGCCAAAGTTGATAATACGGCGTTTCGCCTCATGAAATCCTTAACCCCTGGTCCTTATACGTTTATTTTAAAAGCAACCCATGAGGTGCCGCGCCGTTTACAAAATCCTAAACGTAAAACCATTGGCTTGCGTGTACCAGATCATGCCATTGCCAAAGCCATATTAGAAGTCTTAGGTGAGCCGATTATGAGTTCTACCTTAATCATGCCAAATAAAAATCGACCTGAAACTGATCCAGAGACGATGAGAGAATTATTGGGTAAACAGGTTGATTTGATTATAGATGGCGGAAATTGTGGATTTGACCCCACAACTGTTGTTGATATGATGATTGAACCACCACAAATTCTCAGACAAGGAAAAGGATCTGTTGATGCGTTTAAAACGGATTAATTATGGAAACCTGCCAGGTATTCAAAACCTGGCAGGTTTTAGTTCCTTCTTAACTTTGAATCGGAATATTTATGTTTTTGAAAATAACAACAGTTTTGGCTAAAATTTTAGTATCGACAATTGTTTTAGTACTCTCAGCTTGTGCGACTCATCAAAATACAGGGATGGCATTGGGTGGTGTTATTGGAGGAGTGGGAGGTCATATTATTGGCAAAAATCAAGACAATAAAACGAAAGCCATTTACAGCGCAGTGGGCGCTATTGCTGGTAGTATAATAGGTGGTCTCATCGGCTCATATATGGACAAGCGGGACCAAGAAGAACTTTACAAAGCCTTACGAGAAACCCCTGATAATGATGAATATCATTGGATTAATGAAAAAACAGGCAACGAATTTACGATAAAACCGATTGCGACTTATAAAACGAACAAAGGGATTTGCCGTGAATATGTTGTTGAGGGAAAACGGAAGGGAAGTTGGAAAACAGATAAACAAACTGAAAAACAATGTTTTTAAATTCGCCTTGAAATGTGGTGATTTTTCCGTCCAACGCTTTTGGAAAGGAGTCCAAACCTTTAGATTTGGAAAGGAGTCCAAACCTTTAGATTTGGAAAGGAGTCCAACGCTTCAGCTTTGGAAAGGAGTCCAACGCTTCAGCTTTGGAAAGGAGTCCAAACCTTTAGATTTGGGCGTGATTTTGGAGTCCTTTTTTGGAGAATTTAATTAAAAAATGCCAATAAAATCAACAATTTATATAATATTAATAACGATTCTATTTGCTTGTTCCAATTTGGAAACTAAAGAAGCGAGATTAAAAGAAGATGTCAATGTTCTCCTGGAAGAAAAGTTACTTGATGGTCAAATAGCTGCTTGGCATGACAAAGAAGAAGTTCATATTGAACGACGTTTAGCCGTTTTTTTGACTTATTCTGAAAATAAAAAAATCTGTCGCGATTATTACACCATCCTGATTGATAACGGACGTGAAAAAAAACGGGTATTTGATACTTCATGCCGAATCTCTAAAAGAAATTGGGAACCTGTCAATTGGGCTTTCAAAAATGGAAATAAAACCTCTGCTCGTTCACGCTTTAATGCCTTCCAAGAAATGAACAAAGATGCACCAGATTCAGAACAGTATGTCTCACGTCACCACTTACCCCCTGTTTTGTTAAAATCGGTAAAAAAAGCGGAATTGAAGTATAAACTGCCATTAAGAAAAATGATTGATAAGGCTGCTGAAAAAAAAGCACTTCACCCTCGTTTAGTACACTCAGTGGTTAAAGTCGAGTCAAATTATAACCCAAGAGCACGTTCTCATGTGGGTGCGAAAGGGCTAATGCAGTTAATGCCGGGAACAGCTAAAGAAGTGGGGGTCACTAATAGCTATAATCCCCAACAAAATCTTAAAGGCGGTACCACTTACTTAAAGAAAATGCTCAATAGAAAAGGCATAAAAGGAAACACCGCTTTGGCGTTAGCCGCTTACAATGCGGGATACGGTAACGTCAAGAAATATGGGTATAAAGTGCCCCCTTTTAAAGAGACAAAGAATTATGTGAAAAAAATAATGAAATTATTTAAGGAATAAGGAACGGAATGGAATTAAGCACTTTACAATTAGTCATTATATGGGTATTACCTGTACTATTTGCTATCACGGTACATGAAACGGCTCATGGGTGGGTTGCCTTTAAACGGGGAGATAGCACAGCATACCAATTAGGGCGCATCACCTTAAACCCGATCAAACATATTGATATGATAGGCACGGTGATTTTACCCACGCTAATGTTGATAATAAGTAATTTTGTATTTGGCTGGGCGAAACCTGTTCCCGTGAATTTTAGCCAATTGAAAAACCCTCGCCGTGATATGGCACTGGTCGCACTTGCAGGTCCTGGTTCTAACTTACTGATGGCGATATTTTGGGCGATTGTTGTTCAAATAGGCTGGTTGACTCTTGAATCGTTTCCTTTAACGATTTTTTTGATTTATATGGGCAGTGCCGGTATTTTTATTAATGCGATACTGATGATATTGAATTTATTGCCCATACTGCCCTTAGACGGTGGGCGAATACTTTATAGTTTATTACCCAGCCGCTTTGCAACACATTACGCCAAACTTGAACCTTTTGGTTTAGTCATTTTGCTTATTTTATTGATGACCGGTGGATTAGGATACGTTTTACTGCCACCCGTGTTATTGACGTATTTCTTCGCGGGTGGTTCTTTTGAAATTTTAAATTTGATATTCGGTAATCCTATATGAAGTATAGGTAGGGTGGGCAACGTGGTTGCCCACCTTCCTCATTAGAAAATTTTTTGACAAAAAACGATGTTTAAGAAATCCGATTTTTTCAAAAAATCGGATTTCTGAGCAGCGAAAGTATAGGTAGGGTGGGCAACGTCTTTTGGTTGCCCACCTTTCTTTTAGAAAAGTAGTAGTAGGGTGGGCAATTAAAAGACATTGCCCACCATTAAGTAAGGTGTTTCTACATAATCGATTCCTCGTATTCAGGTGGGCAACCAAAAGACGTTGCCCACCCTACATATTATCCTGTCAATTCTTTAATTCGGTCAATTCTGATTCAAACAATTAAGGAGACCATTTTGAATTCCTCTCTATCGCAACATGTCCTATCCGGTATGCGACCAACGGGTAAATTACATTTAGGACATTTACATGGCGTACTAAAAAATTGGGTCAAACTACAACATGAGTACCGATGTTACTTCTTTGTTGCAGATTGGCACGCCCTCACAACAGAATATGATAATACCAGCGTCATCGCTCAAAACGTATGGGATATGGTAATTGACTGGTTAGCTGTTGGCATTAATCCCGGTGAGGCGATTTTATTTGTTCAATCCAAAGTGCCTGAACATGCAGAATTGCATTTACTACTGTCAATGTCCACGCCGCTCAGTTGGTTAGAACGTATCCCAACTTATAAAGATCAACAACAAAAACTCAAAAATAAAGATTTATCCACTTATGGTTTTTTAGGCTATCCACTACTGCAAAGTGCTGATATTTTGGTTTATAAAGCAGGACTTGTGCCTGTCGGAGAAGATCAAGTCGCCCATGTTGAATTTACACGCGAACTCGCACGGCGGTTTAATCACCTCTACGGACGTGAACCCGATTTTGAAGAAAAAGTCAATGACGCGATCCGTAAAATGGGTAAAAAAAATGCCAAACTCTACAAAAACCTGAGAAAAAATTATCAAGAGCAGGGCGATGATGACGCTTTAAGTACAGCTCAAGCCCTCGTCGAAGATCAGCACAATATCAACATGGGCGATAAAAAACGTCTCTTGGGTTACTTAGAAGGGCAAGCCAAAACCATATTGATCGAACCTGAACCTTTGTTGACAAAAACCGCTAAAATGCCAGGGTTAGATGGACAAAAAATGTCTAAATCCTATCACAATACCATTGGACTGCGCGAACCCCCTGAATCTGTAGAAAAAAAGATACGCACGATGCCTACTGATCCGGCACGGGTGCGGCGCACCGATCCGGGAGAACCTGAAAAATGCCCCGTTTGGCAATTTCATCAGATTTACTCCGATGATGACATAAAAAACTGGGTACAAAACGGCTGTCGAACGGCGGAAATAGGCTGTATTGACTGCAAGCAACCCGTGATAGATTGCATAATCGCAGAATTAGCGCCTATCCAAGAAAGGGCACAAAGTTATATTGAAGAACCTGAATCCGTCCGTGCAATACTGGCTGAAGGTGGTGAACAAGCAAGTGCCGCTGCCCGTGAAACGCTTGAAGAGGTGCGACAAGTGATGGGGTTAACATACCGTTGAGTGAACATTCTGAAGTTGAAGTCAGTCGTGAAGCGAGAGCAATTGTGCAGGGCGCACCACTTGACATATTGCCGATTGACCTTTATGTGCCGCCTGATGCCCTAGAAGTTTTCCTTGAAGACTTTGAAGGGCCTTTAGATTTATTATTATATTTAATACAACGTCAAAATCTGGACATTCTGAATATCCCAATTGCCGAAGTCACACGTCAATATTTGCAATATGTTGAACTCATGCAAGAATTAAATCTGGATTTAGCGGCAGAATATTTGCTGATGGCAGCGATGTTGATGGAAATTAAATCCCGCATGTTACTCCCATCTACCAAAGAGAATGAGCCTGAAGCTGATCCACGCGAACAATTAATTAAGCAATTACGGGAATATGCCCAATATAAACAAGCCGCGCAAGATTTAGACACTTTACCACGAATAGAAAGAGACATTTTTCTCGCCATCGTGGAAAGCCCTGATATTCCTAAAGAAGTCATCATACCAGACATCAGTTGGACTGCTTTACTAGAAGCCATGCGAGAAGTCATTGAACGCGCAGAACTGTTTACGTCACATCAAATCATGCAAGAACCTTTATCCGTGCGGGAACGTATGAGTTTTATTTTAGAACAGTTAAACTCTTTACAACGTATTGATTTCATTACTCTTTTTAAATTAAAAGAAGGCAGGGCAGGTGTCGTAGTAACATTATTAGCCATATTAGAACTCGCAAAAGAGTCGTTGATACAAATTATTCAAGAGCAGCCTTTTGAAACGATACAAGTTGAATTATGAATGAACTTAATGGTAAATGGTGAATGGTTTTGAGGTTTGAGTTTTTCTTCAAAAAATTCAAACATCGAATGGTGAATGATTAACTGATGTGACACACTATGTTTCCAAGATGTTTAAGCGATTTTTTCAAAGGATTTCTAAGCGGCGAAACGATGTTTAAGAAATCCGATTTTTTGAAAGGATTTCTAAGCTCAAATAGAATCGCTTTGCGTAACATCAGTGATTAAATCATTCATAATTCACCATTCATAATTCACCATTCATCATTAAGCTCATAACCAAATATGACAGAACAACCCCTCAAAAACATCATTGAAGCCGCCTTATTCACCGCCGGAAAGCCTTTAACCATTGACCATTTTCTTGACTTATTTGTAGAAGTTGAGCAACCGGAACGGCGTGAAATACGAACTGCCCTGCAAGCGTTACAAGAAGAATATGCTGAACGGGGCATAGAATTACTACAAGTCGCAAGCGGTTATCGCTTTCAAACAAAAACCGATTTAACGCCCTGGCTGAAACATTTGCAACCAGAACGCTCACCCCGTTACTCAAGGGCAGTGCTTGAAACGATAGCCATCATCGCCTATCGTCAACCAATTACTCGGCGCGAAATTGAATCTATACGGGGTATCGCTGTTAGTAGTGATATTATAAAAAGATTGCAGGATTACAACTGGATACGAATATTAGCCCGCCGTGATACTCCTGGACATCCTGCGCTTTATGGTACCACTCGCGCTTTTTTAGACTATTTTAACCTCAAAAACCTCAGTGATTTGCCTCCACTAACAGAATTACGGGAGAATTTGGAAAAGCAATCTGAATTATTTGAAGAATTGATTGCGCCTGAAAAGGAAATTGTGCCTACTAATTTAGAGGAAATTGCGCTTGAAAAGAAGATTGTGCCTAAAAAGGAAATTCTGCTAAAAACGAATCCGTTTTAGAAATGAACACTGACTTCACTTGTTCTTAAATTAAGAGTTGAAATTGAAGCTCGAGGTTTGAGTTTTTATTCAAAAAACTCAAACCTCGAAAACCATTCATCATTCAGCATTCCAGCTTTGAACACTTTCTTCAACTTCACCACCAATAAAGAAACTAATGATATAAACCATCAAGCCAATAAAAAATATTAACCCCGCTATTTCGCGTAGCCAGTAAAATAAATAGATTTTATCTTGCACAATCATAAATGGCAAAGGTGTTTCACTAACGCGTTGTAAATACACCTGCAAAATGCCGGCTGCCGTCAAAAACAAAGCCATAAAGCTCATAGAGACTATCATCAGCCAAAACGACCATCTCTCCCAAACTTGTGAAGCGTGACTATTGACTAATCGTCCCCGTAGTATGGGCATCGCATAAGATATCATCGTCAATACGGTCATTGCATAAGCACTATAGAAGGATAAATGACTATGCGCAGAGGTGACTTGCGTACCATGAGTATAGTAATTCACAGGAGCGAGAGCTTGAAGAAAACCCAATACACCCGCGCCGACAAATGTGACCACAACTGTTCCTAATATCCACAAAGTGGGCAGCGTATTCGGATGTTCATACTGGCGATGATTGACCATGTTAAAGGCCAGTACAGTCATTATGAAAAAGGGAATCGGCTCAATGAATGATGGAATGGAACCCCACCATTGCCAATATTCCGGTGCACCAATCCAAAAATAATGATGTCCAGTCCCAATGATTCCACTCATCACTGCGATAGCAATGATTAAATACAACCACTTCTCAATGAGATCACGATCGATACCTGTGAGTTTAATCATAATAAAGGTCAAAATGGCTGCCATAATAAGCACCCATACGCCCTCTACCCATAAATGAATAACATGAGCGCCGTAATATTTTTCTAAAACTAAGTTGTCTGGATTGTAAAATGTCAACAGGAACAATAGAACTAAACCGATAAAGCCTGTTAATAATACGACATTAATGGCCGTTTTTTTGCCTTTAAATATGGTCATACCGATGTTATATATAAATCCAACAATCACAATAACAATGCCCAGCTTAATCACCGTTGGTTGTTCAAAATATTCACGTCCCATCGTTGGCAACAATTGATTACCTGTGATTTTAACTAACTCTGGATAAGAAAACAGAAGATAACCGAGAATGTCTAAGATACTAATTATCAGAAAAATCCAAAATAAGATGAGAGCGAGTTTTGGACAATATAAATCCTTTTCCGCCTCTTCTGGTACAAGGTAATAGGCTGCACCCATAAAACCAAATAACAACCATAAAATAAGTAAATCAGTATGTAGCATACGAGCCATGTTAAACGGGAGAAATTGGATGAGGAAATCTCCCATGACATATTGCAAACCAATAATGAGACCAAATAATGTTTGTCCGACAAATAATGCGATAGCTGCAATGAAATAAAGTTTAGCAACCGCCTGTGAAGAAAATGGCATTTTTGCTCCTTTGCCTTGGATAATGTATGGAATCAAACCTCAGAGGTTTTCAAAACCTCTGAGGTTTTTAGTGAATTGATTTATCTGATTCATGCGACTAACTCAGCATGATATCTTACCGCAGGAATCTGATCACTGATCAGTTCCTTATAAATATCTATTAGATTTTCTTTCAATTCATCCATTGTTTCCCCTTGCGTCATGTAATCATTATATTCGTCAAGATATCCTAGCCACATATCCTCATCTTGCCAGTATGTATATTTCAAAAGTGTGTTATTCATCAATTTGTCTCAGATTCGATGTTTAAGTTTTATTGAGCAAGTGTAGGGGCAGGTAGAGCGAAAACCACAAAAATATACCCCCCAAGTTTTCTATTTTAGTAACTGATGTTACGCAGGGTGCTTCTAAATTCCACCGATTTCATCGGTGGCTATTCATGTTTAACCCATTCTGGGTTGAAACTAACCCCAACGGGGTGAAATGTGAATAGCCACCGATGAAATCGGTGGAATTTGAAATAATTTGGAAGCACCTTGCGTCACATCAATTAGTAACAGGGCAACCATAAAGGATTGCCCTTACAACATTTCAGCCTATTCGAGGCTAAAGTGATTCAAAAAAACTTTAGCCTCGAATGCTTTTCTTCAAAAAACTTTAGGCTGAAATATTCTTATGTAGGGGCAATCCCTTGTAGTTGCCCTGAGTAGTTACAAAATTTTTAAATATCCCGCCCTATGACTCGTGCAATACCACGCAATTCATCAATCAAACCTTTTAAACTATCAGGCGTTAAAGCCTGATCCGCATCACACCACGCATCACAAGGGGAGGGGTGCATTTCTATCAACAAACCATCAGCCCCCGCTGCAATAGCCGCTTTTGATAAGGCAGGTACTAACGTCGCATCACCACCAGCATGGCTGGGATCGACAATGACGGGCAAATGTGTTTCTTTTTTCAGCACAGGTATTGCTGTAATGTCTAACATATTGCGATAGGCTTTTTCAAAACTACGCACGCCACGCTCACATAAAATAATGTTGTGATTGCCACCAGCAGCGATATACTCTGCCGACATCAGCCATTCTGATAGGGTGGCGCATATTCCCCGTTTAAGTACAACGGGCGTGTGAATTTTTCCAACTTCTTTAAGTAAATCAAAGTTTTGCATATTACGGGTGCCAATTTGTATCACTTCCACCCCGTGTTTTAAAAAATCATCTAAAAAACGGACATCCATCAATTCAGTAACAATAGGCAAATTATGTTGATCTGCGGCTTGACGAAACATTTTTAAGCCCTCAACTCCCTTGCCCTGAAAGCTGTAAGGACTGGTGCGTGGTTTAAAAGCCCCGCCCCGCATCAAAGTACATCCTGCATTCGCAACGCCTTCAGCGGCTAAATCCATTTGCGATTGCGTTTCAACGGAACAGGGTCCGCCAATAATTTGGATGGTTTTACCACCGATGGGAATACCTTTAATGTCTATCACTGTATCCGCCTCATGCCATTCCCGTGCAACGATTTTGTAGGGTTTAACAACACGTATGACGCTATCGACTCCAGGTAATGCTTGCAAGCTTTTTTTATGCACTTTGCGTTCATCGCCAATGGCACCAATGATAGTCCGTTCTATACCGCGTGAGATATTGGCTTCTAAGTCTAATGATTTAAGTTGGTTCACGACCCCCTGAATTTCTTCATCAGTGACGTGGGAATGCATAATAATAATCATAAAATTTAACTCTTAATTCTTTGATGAAAATTTATAGGGCAGATTGTAAGGCGCGACGAATCAAAACTTCACTGGTTAAACCTTCTTCAGCAACGCCATGTACCCAACGACTGGCATCAGCAGGTTTATAACCGAGGGCAATCAAGGCACTGATGGCATCATCTATGGGAGTGATAATATCCTGTGTCAAAGGTGTGGGGGGCGAAGAGGTGATATGTTGTTTTTCCAAACTATCACGCATTTCTATTATTAACCTTTCAGCCGTTTTTTTGCCCACACCAGGAATGCGTTTAAGACGAGCAATATCATTATTCTGAATATATTGCACAAAAGTCGTTAATTCCATTGAGGACAAAATACTGAGTGCCAATTTGGGACCAACACCACTGATACGAATGAGTTCACGAAATAATGACCGTTCTGATTCTTTAAGGAAACCGTAAAGTACATGAGCATCTTCACGAATACTGAGATGGGTTAATAAACTGATCTCGGTATTGACTTCGGGTAAGTTGTAAAAAGAAGACATGGGCGCAAAAACTTCGTAGCCCACACCTTGTACATCAATAACTAATAAAGGCGGCTTTTTTTCTATTAAGAAGCCACGTAAGCGACTGATCATCTGTGAATTGTAAATTGTTAGTTAGTGATGAGCATGACAAAGAGCAACAGCTAGTGCATCTGCTGCATCAGCTTGCGGAATGTTGGAGAGAGATAATAAGACTTTGACCATGTGTTGTACTTGTACTTTATCAGCATGACCTTTACCAACAACAGCGAGTTTAATTTTAGTGGGCGCGTATTCATGCACAGGTAAGCCCTGTTGTACGCAAGCCACAATGGCAGCACCTCGTGCATGACCTAATTTCAGGGCGGAGGATGCGTTACGGCACATAAAGACTTCCTCAATAGCTGACACCGTCGGTTGATATTGTTCAATAATTTGACTGATACCAATATAGACTTCTTGAAGACGTGAGGGCATTGACTTCGACTGTATGCGTATGCAACCACTGCCAATATAAACAGCACGTCGCTGCTGAATTTCAATTATCCCAAATCCGGTGATTCGAGAACCCGGATCGATACCTAAAATACGTTCTGTCACAATTTACCTTTGTACAGAAAAAATATTTATAACTCATTGATTTTAATCAATTTTAATTACATGAAGTTAAAAATTTATCGTTTTCAATATGTAGGTTGGGTTAGATTTTTTTGC
>JAOZSV010000016.1:17030-37964 GCA_029939505.1 Thiotrichaceae bacterium
TTGGGTTACGTTATTGAGCGTCGCTCAATAAGCTAACCCAACCTACGCTATAACTTTCATGAAGTTAAAAATTTATCGTTTTCAATATGTAGGTTGGGTTAGATTTTTTTGCGAAGCAAAGTAACCCAACTTTCAATAATATTGTAGAGGTTGGGTTACGTTATTGAGCGTCGCTCAATAAGCTAACCCAACCTACGCTATAACTATGAATTGATAACGAGGAAAAAGTTTTTTGAAAGTTTCTCATCGTCGATTTAATCCATTTTAAAATCCGTTATACTCAGCTTATCGTTCTGAAAAACTATAGCAATGTCAATTTTGCCATAACTTCATCACTAATATCAGCATTAGAATAAACGTATTGAACATCATCTAAATCTTCTAACATATCCAATAAGCGTAGCATTTTTTGTGCATTGTCCAAATCTAAAGTGATATTCGTTGACGCACGCATGGTGATTTCTGCATTTGTAGGAGTCAATTTTGCCATCGCCTCCTTAACAGAATAAAAATCATTGGGTGCTATCAATACATCAATGGATTCATCATCATTTTGTACCACATCCTCCGCGCCGGCTTCTAAAGCGATTTCCATAATTTTGTCTTCATCGCTACCCGCTGGAAAATTAAGCAATCCAACTTTTTCAAATAAATAAGCAACAGAACCATCAGTACCCAAGTTACCGCCACATTTGCTAAAAGCATGACGTATCTCAGCAACGGTGCGATTACGATTATCAGTCATACAATCAACCATGACAGCTATTCCGCCTACACCATAGCCCTCATAACGAATTTCTTCGTAGTTCTCTCCATCAACGGCACCTGAACCACGTTTGATAGCACGTTCTATCGTATCCTTAGTCATATTACCCGCCAATGCTTTATCAATAGCGGCACGCAAGCGTGGATTCGCATCAGGTTCTCCACCACCCAGACGCGCTGCGATGGTGATTTCACGAATCAATTTTGTAAATAATTTGCCTCTTTTTGCATCCTGAGCACCTTTACGATGTTGGATGTTTGCCCATTTACTATGTCCAGCCATATCAATTATCAGTTATTTAACGTTTGATCCTATTGGAAATACCTTTTGGACACCCAAATTGCTTTTGACGATCCACTTTTTTAACCCCCAATTTTTTCCCCTCAAAAAAGACTTTTTTCCCCTCTAATGATACATCACTACTTGTTGTCATGGGTGAAATACACCGCTGAGGAGTTGTAGAAGTCGGAGGTGGTATCAATGGTGTAAATTTCCAAGCCTTTTTATGACTTTTGCTTGTCAAAATCACATAACCATCAGAATACCATTTTGCACTCATCGGTTCATCAATATCTATTGTTTGGTTATCAAAGAGATTTAAATTGTTTGCATGTAAAAATTCCACGGTGACTTTGCCACACTCTGGGCTATAAATATGCGCCAATTGTTGACCATCAGGTGATGGAATCACGGTTTGATAGACTTGTTTTGGTAATGTGCCTTTTTTACAAGGCTGATGTTTATTATCAGGTGTTTCGACAATTAAAATTTCATTGCCATTTAAAACAATTTTATCAAAACGTCGTTTGCCATTTTCTAAAAGCGATTCGACAATAAAATAGCCCGCTTGTTTCATATAAAATATCTGACCATTTTTATAGTCACGCCACTCAGTAATTAAACGTGGCTCTTCTGAACCCTTAATTTTTTGGGTTTGAATTCGATGTTTAAAATGGCGTTGACTTCTTGTTTTACTGAGCAAGCCGCTTCGTTTTTCCTCAAAACCAAGTACAACAACGGCGACTTCTGAACCATCGTTTGCCCATACAACTTTGTCATTTTGTTGTACAGGAGTCCAATTTCGTGGCATATTGCCAGAACAGCCTTGTATTATCAGCAAAATGAAAGTGATTAATAAACAATTTTTCATTTTTTAATTAATGGTGAACGTTTAATGGTTTCGATTCGAGGCTAAAGTTTTTTCTTTAAAAAAACTTTAGCCTCGAATGGTGAATGCTTAATGGTGAATTGTTTGAACAATTTAGGAGTGAAACACTGAAAAATTACATTGTAAATCAATCACTTAAAAATTAAGTGATTGAATCGGGTGAAACATTAAAGTCAATAAAATCAAATGGTTATATTTTTATTCACACCTATAATTTATAATTCATAATTCATAACTGATGTTACGCAAAGCGATTCTATTTGAGCTTAGAAATCCGATTTTTTTTTAAATCGGATTTCTTAAACCTCATTTCGCCGCTTAGAAATCCGATTTTTGAAAAAATCGGATTTCTTAAACCTCGTTTCGCCGCTTAGAAATCCGATTTTTTCAAAGATTTCTTAAACATCTTGGAAACATAATGCGTAACATCAGTTCATAATTAACCATTTACCATTAAATTTTATCTTCTTTACCCACTAATAAATTATGGATATTAGAACGATGTCGCCAAATCAACAAACTACTGATTACAGCACTCATAATAATATATTCCAAAACACCCGTGAACCAGAACATATACGCAGGTGTAAGAGCCGCCGCTGAAATAGCGGCTAATGATGAATAACGAAACCATATCGCTATGATTAACCAAGTTGCTAATGCCGCCAAAGCGACTGGCCAGACCAACATCATTAACGCACCAATGGCAGTAGCCACTCCCTTGCCACCGCGAAATCCATAAAAAATAGGATATAAATGCCCTAAAAATACAGCCAAAGTGGCACTGGCTAAAATCATCGCATCAGTGGTGATCCATTTTGCCACCAATACCGCTATAAGTCCTTTAAATACATCTACAAATAGAGTAATAATTGCGGCTTTTTTGCCGCTGTGCCGCAAAACATTCGTCGCGCCTGGATTACCTGATCCTTGAAGACGTGGATCGGGCAATTTCATTACCCGACAAACAATCATTGCGCCGGAAATTGATCCAAGCAAATAAGCACAAATTATCAATAAACTTTCAATCAGCATGTTAATTTTCAGCTTTTTGTTTTCTTATGAGTTCAAGGTTTAAGCTTTTATTCAAAAAAACTTAAACCTCGAAACCAAGTTGTTGGCAGGGGTTTCTCCCATACAACTGCCATTCCAGCGTTAAAATAACTGTTCTTCTGGAATAACACGCCTTTTCGCCTTCTTTTTTGGGCGACTCTTTTGGCGACTTTTCTGCCTCTTATTTATACGTTTCTTTGAATTATTACGCTTTGATGAACGCTTTGAACGCTTTGAACGCTTTGAACGCTCTGAACGCTCTGAACGCTTCAAACGCCTTGAACGTTTTGAACGCTTAGAACGCTTAGAACGCTTAGACTCAGAACGCTTAGATTTAGAACGCTTAGAACGCTTAGATTTAGAACGCTTAGAACGTTTTGACTCAGAACGCTTAGAACGCTTAGATTTAGAACGCTTAGAACGTTTTGACTCAGAACGTTTTGACTCAGAACGCTTAGACTCAGAACGCTTAGATTTAGAACGCTTAGATTTAGAACGCTTAGACTCAGAACGCTTAGACTCAGAACGCTTAGAACGCTTAGAACGCTTAGAAGACTCAATTTTAAGACTTCTCGGCGAACTCCTTGAACTCCTTGAACTCCTTGAACTAATATAACCCCCAGAACTACTCCCAGAACTCCTTCCAGAACTCCCTTTTTGATTAGTATTATTAGTAAACGCTCCACTTGATAACGCCACCTTCATAAATTTCATCCATATAGGTAATGCCGTTCTTCCACCCGTTGCCTTACGACCTATAGAACGAGGCCTGTCAAAACCCATCCAAACAGAAGTGACAACCTTACTTGAATACCCTGCAAACCAGACATCGAATTGATTACTTGTGGTACCTGTTTTACCAGCAAGATTATGTCCAAGCTTACTTGCTCTACGCCCCGTACCACTACGAATGACACCCCTAAGCATAGATGTCATCATTCTCGCATTGTGAGCACTGATGGCTCTTGGCGCATAGCGAGGTATCATGGCACAATCTGTATGAGGTACAAGAATATCAGACTCTACATCATCCTCTGCTTCCTCCAAAATTTCCGAGGGGCAATTTCGACAAATTTTCAATGGATTTGCGGAATAAACCACTTTACCATTCACATCTTCAATGTGATCAATGAAATAAGGCTTAACTCGAAACCCTCCATTGGCAAAAACGGCAAAACCTGCTGTCAACTCCAACGGAGTTACCTCAGCTGTACCCAAAACAATCGTTAAATTTCTGGGAAAATTCTCCTTTTTAAAACCAAACTTAGTAAAATGATTAATGGCATAACCCACGCCAATTTTATCCAACAATCGTACCGCAGAAACATTAAATGAATACATTAATGCTGTTCTTAATGTCGTCCAACCATAATACCGATGACTATAATTACGAGGACGCCATCCACCAGGCGTTTTAAACATCCCATCATAAATGGGACTTGACGGAGAATATCCCCTTGCCAGTGCTGCAGAGTAAATAAACGGTTTAAAAGACGAACCTGGTTGCCTTTTTGCCTGTGTGGCGCGATTAAACTTACTATTGTAATAATCAAATCCCCCTACGAGTGCCTTAATCGCGCCATCTTTAGGGTTCAATGTTACCAAGGCCGCTTCAATTTTAGGTGCTTGAGACAAACGCCAATGTACATTTTTGAAATCTTTTTGAGATTTGACCTGATATAAATCATCATCATCAGAATTATTCTTCCGTCGCTTACCCCGGGATGAGGGGCGAGCCATAATAATATCCCCTCGCTTAGCTATTTCCCAAGCATTTCTGGGATATCTTTTCCCTTTTTTCCGCGCCCAAGCCATACCTCCCCATCTAATTTTAAAATGCCCCGCTTTCTTATTATAAGCCCTAATCGTTTTTCGTCCAACACTAAGTACCAGACTGGGTACCAATTGTTCCATTATGGGGTAATTTCGCAAAACTTTTTCAGCCCACTTATCCACGTTCTTCACATCTTTAGGTATCTTGAGCTGAGCAATAGGACCATTAAAACGCCGCCGCCACCTGTCATGAGTAAACAAAGTTCTTTGTATCACCGAATTAGCGTGATATTGCAAACGGCTATCAATGGTCGTAAAAATCTTATAACCCTTTGTTGTCGCATCCTCACCAAATTTATCCACCAAAAATGAGCGTACCATTTCAGCGACATACAAGGCATCTATTTCCCGAACCAATTGATGAGGCTTTGCGGTATTTGGGGCTTTCATTGCCTTTTCATAGTCTTCTTGATTGATCTCTTTAAGGAGCAGCATACGTCTTAGCACATAACCTCTACGTTCCAATGCACGCTTTGGGTTGCTCAACGGATTATTCACTGAAGGTGCTTTAGGTATGCCAGCTAACATCGCCCATTCCGCCAATTCTAATTTTTCAATGTTTTTGCCATAGTAAATTTGAGCCGCCGCACCAACACCATAAGCACGATGACCAAAATAAATTTTATTTAAATATAATCTAAGGATATCCTTTTTCGATAACTCATTTTCAATTTTAAGGGCAAGCAATATTTCCTTAAATTTGCGTGTAAATGTCCTTTCATAGGATAGAAAGAAGTTACGAGCCACTTGCATCGTGATAGTACTACCCCCTTGCCGCTTTTCACCTGTTCTTAACAGATTAACGACTGCCCTAAATAATCCCTTTATATCGACCCCCTGATGTTCGTAAAATCTATCATCCTCCGCAGCTAATACGGCTTTTTCCAGTAGCGGTGGTATCGTAGTTAGTGGGATTCGACGCTGCTTTCCATATTCTGCAATAAATACCTTGTCTTTTGTATAAACATGGATTGGTACTTGCAGTTGGACTTTCCTTAGATTTTCAGTGGAGGGCAGTTGTGGTATAAAAACCCATTGAACTAGCGCACCTGCTGTCGCTCCGATTAGGATTAATAGCAAGCCCATAAACAATGTGATTTGTAATGTTTTGTAAAATAATTTTATAACACTCATGAATGTAGTAAATTGCTTTTAATGATCGAAATTAAGTACAGTGGATTAACGATTTAAACTAATTGGTGGTTAATGGTTAATTATTTGTAACTACTCAGCCTTTAAAATGCGAACTCCATTTTTTACAAAAGCGTTGTACTCCATTTTCAAAAAAAATTCAACTCTTAATTACGATATTTATAAAAAACGGGAAATTTTAACTATTAAATCGCATTCAAAGCATTTGAGGTTTGAGTTTTTTTCAAAAAACTCAAACCTCGAAATGAGTTTTGCAAGAGCCTCTTGATTTAAAATTTCAAATCATGTACGATAAACTTCGGAGGTTTTCAAACTGTTTCTTTATACTCGACTATCAAGTTTTTTAACAACCCGTATTCAAAACACAATAACGACAAGCACAATAACGATAAGCACTATAACTACAAGGATTATTTATAAGAAAGGATAATCACTCGGTATTTATTAATGCCTTTGATTTATAATCGTTTTTTATCTATCCTTTCTTATTTTATCTATCCTTTCTTATAAATAATCCTTGTAGTTATCGTTCTCGTTTAAAAAACTTGATAGTCGAGTTATACTAACTATCTATTTTTCTCTTAAAATTAAAACAGGCATTATTTTTGCTTAAAATTTTGCTTATTTTCAATTAAAGTTTTCGAGGTTCAAGTTTTTTCGGTAAAAAAACTTGAACCTCGAAATGATTTCAAAATACCCGTTTTTCAAAGAAAAAATCGAACATCGAAACGATAAGTTAAATAATAACAAATTAAATTAAATTAATAAATATATGAGTATATGGAATTTAAAACCAGAAAAAATTGTAG
Source organism: Thiotrichaceae bacterium (assembly GCA_029939505.1). Classification (GTDB taxonomy): domain Bacteria; phylum Pseudomonadota; class Gammaproteobacteria; order Beggiatoales; family Beggiatoaceae; genus QNES01. The sequence continues at coordinate 23,812 of JAOZSV010000016.1, forward strand.
GCATAGACATCAGTTCAACTGCGGTCAAATTACTTGAACTTAGCCAATCTGGGAAAAAAGGATACAAAGTTGAAAGTTATGCCATAGAACGCTTGCCCGAAAAGTCTATAGAAGACAAAAACATTGTTCCTGATAAATTAGAAGACGTTGGCACTATTATTAGCAAACTGGTCAAAAAAGCCAAACCAATCGCTCAACATGCTGCTGTGGCGGTAGCAGGACCTGCTGTCATCACCAAAACAATCAACATGGATGGCGACTTGTCCGATCAAGAAATGAAAGACGAAATTGAAGAGGAACCAGCCCAATATCTTGGTCAAGATAATGAGGAAGAAATCAGCTTCGATTTCCAAGTAATCGGTCCCAATGAAAAAGAACCAGAACGTGTTGACATTTTACTGGCTGCTTGTAGCTCTGAAATACTGGAAGCTCGCACCACTGTCCTTGAAATGGGTGGGTTAAAAACAAAAATTGTGGATATAGAAAAATATGCACTAGAAAATGCTTTTCTCATGCTCGCACAAAACGATCCAGAAATTAATGAAGATGAAACCATTGCCCTCATAGAAATCGGTGCCACTACCACAATGATGAGTGTATTAGGTGAACAAAAAATTATTTACACTAACGAAGAAATGTTCGGCGGAAAACAATTGACAGAGACAGTTCAAACCCATTACGGATTTAATAGTTATGAAGAAGCGGAGTTAGCACAACGTTCTGGTGAAATTGGAGACGACTATGAAAAAACCCACCTTGAACCTTTCAAAGATGAAATGGCACAGCAGATTAGCCGAATGGTACAATATTACTATGCTTCAGATGCCTCCTCACATTATGGCAAACTATCGCATATTTTAATCGCCGGTGGATGTGCATCTATACCCAATATTCTTGAACCCATCAACAACAAAGTGGGGGGGCATGTCACCATTGTCAATCCTTTTGCACAAATGTCTATCGCATCACGAGTCAGAAAAAAAGACCTGATGAATAATGCCACTGCATTAATGACAGTTTGTGGGTTAGCTTTACGAACTTTTGATGAAAAATAACTGATATGCCACATATTAACTTACTGCCTTGGCGCGATACACTGAAAAAAGAACGTGAAATTCGTTTTGGAATCATTGCAGGGGTCTCTCTGTTTTTAAGCGGATTAGTGGTTCTAGGTGTACATCTTTTTATGGATGCTGAAATCACTTATCAAAAAAAACGCAATAACTATTTAAACAGTGAAATTAAAAAAGCAGAGGCCAAAATTGAAAAAATTAAAAAGTTAGATGAGAAAAAACAAGACATGATTGCTCGCATGAATGCGATCCAAGACCTTGAAGAAAGTCGCCCTCTCGTCGTGCATTTATTTGAAGAACTGGTGACGCAAGTCCCTAATGGTGTCTATTTTACCAGCATGAAACAAAAGGATGATAAAGTGACTCTTGAAGGTATTGCCCAATCAGATGCGCGTGTCTCCTCATTGATGAAAAAAATTGACGAATCTGAATGGTTAACTCTCCCCAAGATTCATATCATTAAAAGCAAAGAGAACAACAAAGACAAAAAGCGTAGTGTAAGCACCTTCAAATTAGAAATCACGCAGAAAACACTTCAAGAGGAGAAAAAGCCATGAAAATGGAAGATTTCAATAATTTAGACCCACAAAATTTCGGAAATTGGCCAATTCCTGTAAAAATGGTGATAATTATTGTGCTGTGTATCGCCGCACTTTTTGCAGGTTATTGGTTTGATACTCAACATCAAATAATTGACTTAACTAAGGTTAAAAGCGAAGAAAAGGATTTAAAAAAGACATTTAAGAAAAAGCAGAGAGAAGCCGCTACTTTACCTCAGCGTGAGGAACAACTGGCGCAAATTGAATCCATTCTCAAAACACTGATCAAAAAACTACCCGGTAAAGCCCAAGTCGATAAATTAATTCAAGACATTACTCAAACTGTACTCGGAAGTGGTTTAAAACTAGAATTATTTGAACCACAACATAAAAACGAAAAATCAGAAAAAGATGTTTATGTCACATTACCCATTAAATTACGTGTTAAAGGAGATTATCATGCCTTTGGCAAATTTGTCAGTGGGCTTGCTGCTATGAATCGCATAGTCACACAACATAATATTTCTATAAAGTCTTCTTCTAAAGGTTCGAGTAACACAAACAAACTCATGTTAGAAATGGAAATGACTGCAAAAATTTATCGTTATCTTGAAAAAGAAGAGGAGGATAAAAAGGGCAAAAAATAACGCACTTTAAAACTTTTGTAACTACTCAGCCTTGAAATCAATTTCAAGGCGGACAGCTAAAGCTCAACTAAATTATTTAATTAGTACAGGAGGGCGGAAATTCCCATCCCATTTTAAAGGCAAAGAAATCCGATTTTTTGAAAAAATCGGATTTCTCGATGGCCTGAATATTTCCGCCCTCCAGCATTAGTCTGCTTTAGCAGACTATTCGAGGTTTTAGTTTTTTGAAAAAAAACTAAAACCTCGAACTCCATTCATTCGCATTTCAAAGCGGAGTAGTTACCTTTGATCAAATAAAAGGCAGAAACACAGCCCATAAATCACCTCAAAATATCTTATGAAAAACCAAATAAAACAACGCATATTAAATCTGTTTATTATACTAACAATAACCTTACTATCGGCTTGTGTTGAAGAGGATATGACAGACTTGAAAAGGTACGTTGCTAGAATTAAAAAGCAGGGAAACCCGCCTATTGATCCTATTCCAGAATATAAACATATACCAAATTACCATTATGATGTAGACAAGTTACGTGATCCGTTTATCCCTTTTATACAGAAAGGGGAAAAAAGAAGGGATATTATTATTAAAGGAAATGAATCAGGCACAAGCACACGGAATTGTCGAAGAAAACCGAACTTCAACCGAGTACGAGTCGGTTTGGAACTAATACCTCTTGACGCACTAGAAATGGTAGGCACATTGGAAGTTGCTGGTACATTATGGGTATTAGTCGCATCAAAAACGGATGGGGCCATTTATCAAGTCAAACAACATGATTATATAGGAATAAACTATGGTAAAATCATCAATCTCACACACACACAAATTGACGTTTTAGAACAATTACCTGATGAAAAAGGGTGTTGGACTACAGAAACAACGACAATTACCAGGATAGAGCAATAGAACAACAGAGTTCCTAAAACAGAAAAGGTTTAAAATAAAACGGTTTTGTACAGAAAAAGTTTTTATAAATAATTGATTTAAATCACTTTCCATCGTTAGAATCAGAATTTTCAGAATTGAAGAATTAACAGAATTTCAAACCTCATAAGTTAATGAAAACTCATTTGATTTTTCATTCTGAAAATTCTGTTCGAGGTTTTAGTTTTTTTAAAAAAACTTTAGTCGAGGTTTTAGTTTTTTTACAAAAAACTAAAACCTCGACTCTCGAATGCTTTCAGCCTTGAAATTGATTTCAAAGCTGAATAGTTACGACAAATTTTAGCCTCGAATGGACTCCAAAATCACACAAAAATTTTAATTAACTCTTCATTCGCATTCCTAGAAACGACAGGTAACGAGTATGCTCCCATTATTAAATTGGAATAATGCCTCCCATCAATTCAAAATCATTATTCAATTATTCCTTATAATCCTCACTCACAGTCTCCTATTTAGTAATAATGCCCTCGCAAGAAACAGTAATCACCTAGAACAAATGGGCTTTTCCACAATGCCAGGCAATCGTGTTCAAGTTCAATTAGATTTTGCATCAGCAGCGATAACCTATAATAGCTTTTCGACGGATCAGCCAGCCCGTATTGTATTAGACTTTCATCGTACCAAAATCGGCTTGAGAAAAAAGTATCAAGCCATAGGTATTGCTGTGGTACAAGGGATGCAGGCTGTGGAAACTTATGATCGTACCCGTGTTGTTATCAAATTGGTACGCATGGTACCATTTAAGATCAAAGTCGTTGGTCAGAAGGTATTAGTGTCGATAGATCATCAGGCTCCACAAACATCAACAACTCCTCTGACAGGGCAATCTCTCGCATCACCTCAGTCGTTCGTGCAACCTACAGTGCCAGTACAATCAATGTACACGGCAGCGTCATCTGTGAAGAGCATACGAAATATAGACTTTCGCCGTACCCAAGACGGGGCGGGACATATTGCCATCGCATTATCAAATACATCTATTATGGTAGATATGCACTCAGAAGGGCATGATATTGTATTGAACTTTCCTCATACAAAATTACCCAAAAGATTGGATCGGCGATTAGACGTATTAGATTTTGGCACGCCCATTAGTTTTATAGATGCTTTCACAAAAGGTTCTGATGTCCGCATGAAAATCACCGTTCGAGGCGATTATGAACATCACGCTTATCAGACAGAAAAAACTTATGTAGTCGAAGTCAAAGAAAAAGTCAAAGTGAAAACTAAAACGCTAAAGATTGAAGAACGTAAATATACAGGTCAATTGGTCTCTTTTGACTTTCAAAAGGTTGATGTACGTTCCATCTTGTCGTTACTGTTTGGATTGCCTGGCGTGAATCTTAATATGATTGCTGGGGATGAAGTCAAGGGTACCATCACCCTACGACTGAAAAACGTGCCTTGGGATCAAGCACTTGATATTATTCTTGAATCAAGAGGATTGGGCAAGCGAAAGCTCGGCAATGTGATGATGATAGACTTAAAAAAGAACCTGGACGAGCGCAAGCAACGTGAATTAGCCGCACGGAAAAAAATTAAAGAGCTTGAACCGCTTCGCACGGAATTTCTCATCATCAATTATGCGAAAGCAAAAGATATTGTCAGTTTGCTAAGAACGAAGGGCACTCATTCCTTTCTGTCATCGCGGGGGAATGTTTCTATGGATGAAAGAACGAACACCTTAATCATTCAAGATACCGCAGAAAGAATTGTAGAAATACGCGACTTAATTACTTCACTGGATGTTCCAATAAGCCAAGTTTTGATTGAATCAAAAATCGTGATTGCAACCAGTAACTTTAGTAAAGATTTGGGGGTAAAATTTGGCTACAGCGCCAATGAAGATGTTGGACATGGCAATGGCGTTGTCTTTGGCGGAAAAGTGGGCGGGGACACAGATTTTTCTGGAGGAACAGGGTTCACAAGTGAAAATACAATGCCACTTGGTGGAGGTCAAGGTGAAAATTACATTGTGAGTTTACCCATTAATGTTGCCAGCCCAGCGGCTGTTGGATTAGCTATTGGTAAAATTGGGAGTTACTTATTACAATTAGAATTATCTCTAATGCAATCAGAGGGTAGTGGTGAAGTGCTTTCCAGCCCACGAATTATTACAGGCAACCAGCAAGAAGCCATTATTCTCCAAGGGACCGAAATACCCTATATGCAGCCTGCAGGTATAGGAGGTGCTAGCACTTTAGTGTTTAAACAAGCAGTCTTGGAACTGAAAGTGACACCACAAATTACACCAGATGGTCGTGTTAGTTTAATGCTAGACGTGAAAAAAGATTCAAAAGATTCCGATGTTGGCGGTATCCCTAGTATTGCAACACGCAGGGTTTCAACCACTGTACTGGTTGATAATGGTGAAACTGTGGTACTCGGTGGTGTTTATGAGAGATCAACTAGTAATACGCTAGATAGAGTCCCCTTTTTTGCAGACTTACCTTTTGTGGGTCATTTATTTAAACGCCGATCAAGTCGGGATCAAAAATCTGAACTTTTGATTTTTGTCACACCTAAGATTTTGAAAGATAAAAGCTGAATGTTTAATGGTGAATGGTTAATGGTGAATGGTGAATGGTTTCAGTTTTTCTTCAAAAAACTGAAACCTTAAAATGCGAATGGAGTACAACGCTTTAGCGTTGTATATTTTGGAGTGCAAAAAATAATTTAGTCAACTTTAAAACCAGACCTGCCAGGTCAAGAGCAGCGTCCAAACTTGATTTTGACCTGGCAGGTCTGGTTTAGTTTTCGAGGCTAAAGTTTTTTCTTTAAAAAAACTTTAGCCTCGAAGAGGTTTCAGTTTTTCGTACTCAGTCTTAAAATCTGATGTGACGCAAGGTGCTTCCAAGTTCCACCGATTTCATCGGTGGCTATTCATGTTTAACCCCTTCAGGGTTGAAACTAACCCCAACGGGGTGAAATGTGAATAGCCACCGATGAAATCGGTGGAATTTAGGTGGAATTTAGAAGCACCCCGCGTAACATCAGTTAAAATGTTGTACTCCAATAACAAAGCTAAAGCGTTGTACTCCAAATCACAAAGCGTTGTACTCCAAATCACAAAGCATTCATCATTCATCATTCTTTTAATTCTATGCTAAAATAAACTCAACTTTTTTGAAATTGGGATTCTCTCGTTTTTAAAATAGATATTAATTGTTAATTGTTAATTATTAATTGTTAAATAAAGGAAAGAAATTATGTTAAAACGTCTTTTCAGCAAAAGGCTGATACTTTTATTGATGTTCGCCCTGCTCAACGCTTGTGGTGGTGGAAGCGACGAGCCAAGTGGCTTACTGGCAGATACAGGTGGAAATGTCGGTGGTGATCCCCCCCCTCAAGTAGATGATTTTACGGATATTTCCGTATCACTCTCTGCCCAACAAATTATTCCCAGCGGTGGCAAAACCACTATTAGCCTGACCACTTATATTGCAGATGCTGATAGAGAAGGGGAAATTGCCCCAAATGTCACATTAAAAATTACTGCCCACCCTGAAGGGGCGGCAAAATTGGAAAATGTACCAAACGCAACTAACAATTATGGTGATGCCAAATTTACCGTCAGTCATTCTGGAAGCGGTAATGTCTCAATTAATATCAGTGGCACTGGTCGTTTTAAAAAAGGATTTGATATTCCAATCTACTTTGGCGCAACGGCGACAGCTCATCTTGACAGAAGTGAAGTCCCTGCTGATGGTCAAACCTCTGCAAATCTCAATGTATTTGTCCGTGACTGGGCAGGTACCGCTATTCCCGCTATTCCAGTCAACTTATCTTTTCCACTCCATTCTTTTGCAGTACCGACTATCACAAGTGGATATACTGACGAAACAGGTCATTTTACGACTGGTATTACCAACACAGTTGCACAAGTCACCAAAGTCACGCCTATTGCAGGCGGGTTTCCAACGGGATCATTGACACTCACATTTGGAGCAAGCGCCGTCGTCACTGCACCAGAAATGATTGAATTAATTACCAAAAGCAACAATGTACTCGCTAATGGCACAACAACAGCGACATTAATTGTTATTGCCCGTGATGTCTCAGGAATGCCTGTACGCAATATACCTGTTAGTATTTCCAGCGACTCTGCAACAGCCCTGTTATCTATTGAAGGAAAAGAACCGAGTAGTTTGTTTATCAGCGGTGATACAGGTGAAAGTGGCAGTTTTGAATTGAATATCACCAATACTGTTGAAGAAGAAGTGAATATTATTGCAACAACGACAAGCGGTGATGAAGATGAAAAGACGGACCAAGCAATTGTTATCTTTACAAGCGATGCCTCTGATAATACGGCTGTCGCGAAAATAGAACTTGATCAACCTTTAAACAATGAACAATTCGCCAATGGAACTGACAAAGTTTATTTGCGAGGACGAGTATTAGATAAAGATGGAAATCCGCTTTCAAATCAAAAAGTGAGCATTATAATCGGTGGCAGTTCGGCAGAGATTAGTGCAGAAATTATTGAAACAGATAACAGTGGACGTTTTTCTGTCACATTTACTGACGCATTTGTTGAACAATTTACAGCAAAAGCGGTGATTGGGGATATCAGCAGCAAAAGTGTGATCATCAAATTTATTGCAATACCAATAGAAGGAGAAGTTGAAGTCTCTGTTCAGTCGATTACTTTGTTAGCTTCACCCAATCAGCAAATTGCGAATGGAGAAGATCAAATCACGTTGACGGCTATTGTACGCGACATTAATGGTACTCCCGTTTCAGGTGTGCCAGTGACGATAGGCTCAAACTCGGCGACTGCCATTTTTGATAAGGGCGCAGATGAAACAGGTGACGGTGGTACTGCCATTTTCAAAGTGCATTCTATGGTATCTGAGACATTTACTGTCACCGTGAATACACAGGGCAGGGCAGGAACGATTCGTGATTCAAAAACAGTGAGCTTTGTTACTGCAACCCTCGATATTGCTACGTTAGATGTAACCGTTGTCAACAACAACCAACCTGCAAATGGTGAAGAGGCTATTAAAATTGATGTGGTTGCCAGAGACAATCACGGTAGTGCGATAAGCGATGTACCCATTATGGTACAAATGTCAGCAGGCACAACCGCTTTTGCCAATCCCTCTCGTAATAATACCGATTCCAATGGTTTTTTTACAACCAATATTACCTCCACTCAAGCTGGGGATATAACAGTGACTATTGCTGTTGAAGGCATTTCGAGTGTAAAAAAATCAAAAGTGATTACATTCATAGCCAATTCAGTTATTGATACAGAAGTCGTACCAAGCAGCGTTGATTTAAAAATACTCAACAATGGGCAGCCAGCCGATGGCGAATCTAAAATCACCTTAATAGCAACACCACGCGATGCCAGTGGCACACCACTTTTAGGCGTTGATATTGAATTCATTGCTGAATCAAATAATATTGAAATGATTCCCAATGGTACAACAAATGCCCTTGGAGAATATCGTGTTACAGTAACCAGTCAAGTTGCGGAAAAATTTAAAGTCACCCCAGTAGCAACAAAAGGGAGCACTATCATCACAGGTTCAGCTGTATTTCTGACTTTTATTCCTGTGGATAGTGGTACGATTGCTTTCCAAGTGTTAAATAATAATCAAGCTGCTGATGGTGAATCTGCCATCACATTGCTCGTCATTTTCAAGGATGCCAGTGGTAATCCGATTCGAGATGCCGAAGTCAAATTCATTGATGATTCTCCAACTGTAGAAATTAGCGGTGGAACAACTAATGCGCTCGGCGAATTTCGTACAACAGTTAAAAGTACCGTACCCGAAAAGATAAATGTGACTCCTGTCGTTAAAGATATTCTTGGCGAACAAAAAACCATTACTTTTATTCCAATTGGAACGGCAGTAAAAGACTTAACGGTGACTGTTGTCAATAATAATCGGCAAGCAACTGGAACGGAAACGATTCAAATTGATACCGTTATCAGAGATAACAATGGACAACCTGTCAAGGATGTTCCCCTCATTGTACAATTACCCGCGGGTTCTGCCGCTATCGCCAACCCGTCTCAAGGGAAAAGCGATGAAAATGGCTATTTTACGACAAATATCACTTCTACAGTAGCAGGAGATGTTGATGTCACCATTGCAGTTGAAGGAAGTGCTGTCGATTCTCAATCAAAAATCGTTACATTCCTAGCCGCTTCAGCCGTTACACCGACGACTATTGAATTGCAAGTGCTCAATGCACCACAAGCAGCAGATGATGTTTCAGCAATTACTTTAGTCGCCATTCCCCGTGACGTGAATAACGCGCCTATCGCTGATGTAGAGGTTGAATTAATTAGTGATTCGACGACTGCCAAGCTTGCAAAGACAAAAGACAAGACTAATGCGCTTGGTGAATTTCGCACAACAGTCACTAATTCTGTTGCTGAAACCTTTAACGTGACTCCCGTTGTTGTTGGGGGTATAAAAGGCAGCCCAATACCTGTTACGTTCACGCTTATTGGAGAGGCAGTCATTGATTTAAACGTGAGCTTAGTTGAAAACAACAAACTGGCTAATGGGCAAGATGGCATTAATATTAACGTGATTACCAGAGATAATAACGGACAAACGGTAAGTGGTGTTCCTATTGTTCTACAATTCGCCTCTGGAGAAGTCGCTATAGCAAATCCTTCCCATGGAAATACTGACGAGAATGGTGTTTTTAATACCACTATTACCTCTACGGAAGCGGGTGAAGTCAAAGTAACCGTTTCGATAGCAGGTGGCGTTACCGCTGCACCTCTATCGCTTCACTTTTTAGCTGCTCAAACGGGTGCCTCAGTGGAAACCGTTGAATTAATTGCGAAAAACGCGCCACAACCCGCAGATGGTCAATCTACAATTACTTTGGTCGTGATACCACGCGATGCCAAAAACGTACCCGTTGCTGGTGTCAATGTTGAATTAATCAAAGAGGCGACAGAGTTTTTTGATCAGATTACCATTGCAGAATATACAGGTACAACCAATGCGTTGGGTGAATTCAGCACCACTGTGAAGACGACAAAAGATTTGACAGAAATACTGACAAAAGAATTAGTAGTCAATGTCACTCCTGTCGTTAAAACGGATGATAACGCAACAATCAAAGGGAATGCCACAGCTATCATCTTTATACCTGTTGTTGTCGCTGTACTCGACAAATTGACCTTAAACGTTATCAACAATAACCAAGAAACAGGTCAAGAAATTACGCTCACTGTGCTGGCACGGGATGACAAAGGTTTTCCATTAGGCAATGTATCAGTCGTACTTTCCATAAAGTCCGGTGATGAGTCAGATGTGACAGGCTCTGCTAGATTTGGTGCAAATGGTTTTAAAGGGGTCACAGAAAATACGTCTGGTGTGTTTGAAACAACGATTACCAATTCTCAACCTGGCACGTTTAAAGTAACCGCCTCTTTACTAGGAGAGGATGGTGTACCTATTTTCGACAGCAATACTGTCGATGTCACCTTTAAAGGTGCGCCCACTGATGTCGTTAAAGAAGTGAGCGATATTCGCTTGATAACGAGTAGCCCACAATTGGGTTCGGAAGGCGCAATTGATGGCGTGCTTATTACTGCAATCGTCAAAGATAAGAACAATAATTTGGTAGCAGATGCAATCGTCAGCTTTCGCGCGTCATCTGGAGAAGTTCAGCCTATTCAAGTTGAGGGCAGTTCAGCCTTAGCAGGTGTGACAAATGAAAGTGGGCAAGCCCAAGCACGTTTGACGACAATAGGCAATGCCGATAATCGTACTATCACTGTCACTGCAACTGTACCAACAACGACTGGTGAAATCAGAGAAGATAGTCTTACCATTGAAGTCACAGGCACGACAATTATTGTCAGTGGAGAAGAGACGGTTATTCTTGGAAGCACCATTGATATGGTTATTTTTATGAAAGACTCGGCAGGTAATGGCATTGGTCTTCAAGCCTTAACCGTCAAATCTTCTTTGGGGAACCCCATTGATAACCTTTCACCAGTGACTGATGCCAATGGTCAATCGACGATTAAACTGACAGCTAATCTTGCGGGTAAAGATACCATTACAGTGAGCAAACCAGGTGTCGTGTCTAGCACATTTGTCATTAATATATCGGATGACAATTTTACCATCAATTCAGAACCAGCAGGTGTGAATGAAATTAAACTCAATACGTCGCAGGAATTTATCGTACATTGGGAGAAAGGAGGAATTCCTCAAGCTATTGAAAATATTAATATTTTTTCTACGCGAGGTATTCTGGATGCTCACAATGTCTCAACCGACATCAATGGCGATGCTCGCTTTTCAATTAGTGCAAACAATTCCGGACCAGCCGTAATCACGGTAAGTACAACCGTTGCAGGTGGTCCTTCAGCACAGATAAGTGTTGAATTTATAGCGACTGACGCAAATTCAATGACTTTGCAAGCAGATCCAATCACAATTGGGGTAAATACACCCGACTCTGAAGCGCAACAAAGCGAAATTATTGCTGTCGTTCGTGATTCAGAGCATAATTTGGTCAAAGGAAAACGAATTGATTTTACCCTTGAGGATGTCACGGGTGGACGTTTATTCCCCTCATCGGCTGTGACAGACAGTTTTGGACGGGCTAACACGATTTATATTGCTGGTATCTCACCCAGTGCGGCTAATGGCGTAAAAGTCACGGCAAAGGTGGTTGATACGCCTACCGTGACAGCCTCCGTTAATCTGACCGTTGCGGCAAAAAGTTTGTTTATTACCCTGGGTACGGGTAATCTGGTTGAAACTGATGGTCCAACAAGATACAAGAAACCCTACACCGTTTTGGTTAACGATGTGAATGGTGTTGCTGTGACAGATACTGAGGTGGTTATTAGCATATTGCCACTTAAATTTGCTAAAGGAGCTTATAAATGGGAGGAAGAACGCAAAGTATGGGGACAGATTGTGACATCGACGTGTCCAAACGAAGATAATTTATCTACTGAACCAAAAAATCGCTTTAATGGCTTGTTAGATGCTGATGAAGACTTTAATGGCAGTGGGAAACTTGAACCAGGCAATGTCGCCACTTTTGACTCTGATGATCTGCTCAAAACAGTGGAAACTGATGCCAACGGGTTTGCTGATTTTTATATTGTCTATCCCAAAGAAAATGCGGGTTGGGTATATGTTCGGTTGATAGCAACAGCCACAGTAGCAGGTAGCGAAGGAAGTGACCAAAATGAATTTGTGTTATCGGGTGCTTCTGAGGACTATACTAACGAGAAAGCCTCTCCCCCGGGAGATCCAAGTCCATTTGGTTTGGGTATTGCAAAAGTGACTGTTGAAAATGTGAATGAACTTTGCAGATTAGACCCGGGTGAAGATGGTTCAATCATTGAGAATGGACTACTTGAGACGGAAGATAAAAATTGCAATGGTATATTGGAACCAGGCGAAGATGGCAGTATCACAGAATTGGAAGGTCGTATCTGTAGTCCAGAGAGTATAGGCACTGATGGTAATCCATTAGGAGATAAAGGAGTTCCAGGGGCACCTAACTGTAATCCTCGTATCGGTGAATTAGATACTGAAGATGTCACGAAAACAGTAAGTACATCGGAATTCGTGGATACTTGTGATAATACGGATTAATTAAAACCTGCCGGGTTTACGTTTCTCCCACGGTGAAGCAAGAAATCAAGATATCGTAGGGTAAGTTTCGCTATCGCGAAACCCACCATTAATTTATTAATTAAATGGTTATGGTGGGTTTCGTTTCACTCTACCCACCCTACGTTTCTACGTTTCAATGCCATTAAATTAAGCCTTGGAGTCCAAACCTTCAGATTTGGAAGTATTCGAGGTTTGAGTTTTTTTGAAAAAAAAAACTCAAACCTCGAATTGATTTTAAACGATATAATCCAAATCTGAAGGTTTGGATTCCAAATGGCATTGATCCTACGTTTGCTCCATAATATCCGATAATTTATGCTTCAGTACTTAACTCTCATTAAAAATAACAATCAGGTATTTTAATATGTTATTTCATATTACACTCGAACAAGCAGAAGATGGGTGGATTGTCGCCGAATGTCCCGCGTTACCAGGCTGTGTTTCGCAAGGAGAAGATGAAAAGGAAGCAATTGAGAACATCAAAGAAGCTATCACAGCCTGGTTATGGGCTGAAGATCAGAAAGCTATCAAAAAATTACGGACTCATCCAAAAAAACAACAATCTTTTAAACCGCTTATGGTAACGGTATAAAAAATGGGTAGACTCTCTAATATTTCTGGTTATAAAGCCGCTAAAGCTTTTGAAAAAACGGGATGGAAAAAAATGGGTCAAGTCGGTAGCCATCTAGTCATGATCAAGACGGGAATCAATGTCAATTTATCTATTCCACAACACAAGGAACTTTCAGTCGGTACACTTCGTGCTTTAATCCGAAATTCAGGTTTGACAGTTGATGAATTTTTAAGATTGCTTTAACTCAATCATGAAGCAAGAAACCAAGTTTTTTGAAAAAACTTGATTCGAGGCTAAAGTTTTTTCTTTAAAAAAACTTTAGCCTCGAATTCTAAATCTCCGAAAAGAATTGTTATCTTAAAATTAATCCTGTCAATCCTTTAATCCGTTTAATCCTGTTCAAAAACGTGGGAACAATGTGACAAGTCAGCCAACACACCCGTTATGAATAACTTGTTACCAGAATTACCGCCTGCAATTGATTTAGAAACAAAACAAATTCTAAAAAAAACGATCACTGCCAACCGAAAATTAGCCGAATTAAAAGGGATCATCAATACGATTCCCAATGCAGCTATCCTGATAAATACGCTCTATATTCAGGAAGCAAAAGACAGTTCCGCGATAGAAAATATTATCACGACTTATGATGAAATTTACAAGCAAAACCTGTTTACTGACTTAATTAACTGATGTTACGCAAAGCGATTCTATTCGAGCTTAGAAATCCGATTTT
>JAOZSV010000331.1 GCA_029939505.1 Thiotrichaceae bacterium
GAGGTTTCCAAAACCTCAGAGGTTTGCCAATTTCGATTCACGAAAAACCTCAGAGGTTTCCAAAACCTCAGAGGTTTGCAAATTTCAATTCACGAAAAACCTCTGAGGTTTCCAAAACCTCAGAGGTTTGCCAATTTCGATTCACGAAAAACCTCAGAGGTTTCCAAAACCTCAGAGGTTTGCAAATTTCAATTCACGAAAAACCTCTGAGGTTTCCAAAACCTCAGAGGTTTGCAAATTTGTCTGGTGCTGAAACAGTCTCAGAAGAGGCGAAGGACATTACGCTTAAAGAAGTTGTGCCAGAAGAACCAGGCTGTCAAATCTATGCTGTTCAAGATGGTGGATTAAACAACAGCCAATTCTTCACCATTAATCGTGATTCGCTGGAAGTCAAAGCCATTGGAAGCGTTCATCAGGGCTACGACATTGAAGCACTTGATGCACATCCCGAAACGGATAAACTTTATGCGGGTGCAGGTGACGATACTGAAAACCCTGGTCATCTCTACACTGTCAATTCCCAGGGCGTATTGACAAAGATAGGCGATACGGGATTTGATGAAATTGAAGCATTAACCTTCCATCCGAACGGCCAATTATGGGGTTGGGCAAAGGGAGATGGTCTCATCACAATCACTCTGCCGCCAGAAGAAATTGAAGCCCAATTGGTATTTCCCTCTGACGTGCCAATAGAAGGACTGACCTGGAACAACGATGGCACATTGCTATATGCCGCCGAAGATACCAATTTGTGGAAAAGCGATGGAGAAACGATAGAAAAAGCCTGCGACTTGCCAGGGCATACCGAAGCCCTAGAAATGCTGCCAGACAATCTTCTACTCATCGGAATACATGGCAATAATAACATTATTTACTTAAAAATCATGGACTTAGCAACCGGTGGTTTCGTACAAGGTGTTGGCATTCCTACGCAGTATAATGATATAGAAGGAATTGCTTTTCCTGAAAAAGCGTGTGCCGCGAATTAAACTTTCTCATCCACAAATTCAGGGCAATGCCATTAAAGAAACCCAGTTTTTCCAAAAAACTGGGTTTTTTTTGAATTTCACTTGATGATCAAGTTTTTTTAACAAAAAATAACCTCTTATTGCATTATTTCTCAACAATCAATGAAAGATTATTATAAAGCTCGTGTCGCGTAAAAAAAGAATTAAGAAAACCGATGTTCGCAAAAATAATACTTCTCAGATAAAGCGAACAGAAATAGAAGAAAAACAAGTTATTTAGCTGAACAAAGCGCACTCTTAGCGTAGCCTACTTACACAGCATTTCCCTCATTTTCAAATTGAAGTAATTCATCTAATAATTGATCACAGATTGTGACACTTTGCCTATATCCATCACAATCAAGTAGAAAATTATATCTATATTCCTCTGCACAAACCGTAATCACTTGTAATGCCATAAAATATTTCGTTTTATCTGTTTTAAATTTTGTATTTGCAATTACTTCTTCTAATAATCTTTGCAATTTATGGCTTTTACTGTAGGAACCAAATTGACTTTTCATTTCCAATAAATGTTTAAAAAATAATTCGAGCATTTGTTGGTAATGAAAACATTCAATTGAACAATCTTTAATGTCTGTTGTTGCTAAAATATCTATTGCAACGGCATGTTCCCAAGACTTGCCGGCTAAGTTTTCAATGTTTTTGAATTTTTTGAATTTTTCTTGATACATATTTCTAAGTCAATTTTAACCCGTCTGATTTTTCCGAATTTGGAAATTAATCATACACTAAAGAGCCTCTTGCAAAACTCGCTTTTTCGAGTTTAGATTTAGAAATCGAGGCTAAAGTTTTTTCTTCAAAAAAACTTTAGCCTCGATTCGATTTTTTCAAAAATCGGATTTCTTAAACATTGTGTGTTTCTTCGAGCTTACTAAGAAATCCGATTTTTTCAAAGATTTCTTAAACATCGTGTGTTCAGAGTTTTGCAAGAACCTCTAAATAATCGGAATTATAAGAAGGCAGGTATTCGCGGTGAAGGTTGAAATATAAGTACATTTTTAGTAAGGGCAATCCTTTATGGTTGCCCTTTTTTTTCATCCAAACGAAAAACGCTATAGCTAACTGAGTAGTTACTATTTTCCGTAAAAATGGGAATATTTTTTTCACGGGAGGCTCTTGCAAAACTCTGAACACACGAGGTTTAAGAAATCCGATTTTTTGAAAAAATCGGATTTCTAAGTCAGCTCGAAACGAGGTTTAAGAAATCCGATTTTTGAAACGGATTTCTTAATCTCAACTCGAAAAAGCGAGTTTTGCAAGAGGCTCACGGTTTTATAATAATGATATTTTTTGTATTGGGTACTATCATGTCGAGTTCCTGGCGGGCGATTGTTTCAATACGATTATGTTGTATTAATACACTTTGTTTCAACTGTAATTGCCCATAAGAAACATCAAGTAGATCCCGTTGTTGTTGTATTTTTTGTAACTCTATGAAAAGCAGTCGATTTTTATGTCGCATTAACACTATTTGGACGGCTGATACAAACAGGGCAGAGGCTAATAAAACAATCAATATAAATTTCAGCTTGAAAAAAGACAACACTTTCATCTATTATGTTATTCGACCGTCATAATATAAGTTATATTACCCATTTAAAACAATACCTGCCAGGTTAAAACGAAACCTGGCAGATCAGCGACTTTATTTTGACTTTGACTTGAATTTGAAACAAAAATGATTTGTTGAGCATTCCTAAGTCAGTCAATTCGTTGTATTCAGCCGAGGTAGAGGAATGTTTTTAATAATTTGTTCCTTAACAATAGGCTGTTTATCTTCTACCTTTTTTTCCTCCTCTGGAACAGATTTGAACAATTTAGGCATAATGAAATAACTTGCGG
Source organism: Thiotrichaceae bacterium (assembly GCA_029939505.1). Classification (GTDB taxonomy): domain Bacteria; phylum Pseudomonadota; class Gammaproteobacteria; order Beggiatoales; family Beggiatoaceae; genus QNES01. Next base: position 2,874 of record JAOZSV010000331.1, read on the forward strand.
TAGCTATTGATGCCAAGATTAATAAAAAAAACCATAAACGGAATTTACTCCGTTTGCCCCTAAAAGAATTTGTACTGTGAATTTCTCTATCAAAAGAACTCTTCATTATTGATCCGTTGTCAGTTATCAATTACATCAAGTTTCATGTTGATTGTAGGGACGAACCTGCGTGTTCGCCCTCGTTTTCATCCATTCGAGGTTTGAGTTTTTTGAAAAAAAAACTCAAACCTCGAATAGTTTTGCAAGAACCTCCTTATACTCGACTATCAAGTTTTTAGTCTTCCAACAATAACTAAAGGGCGTTTATTGGAGTCCAACGCTTCAGCTTTGTGCGTCTTGGAGTCCAACGCTTCAGCTTTGTGCGTTTGGTATCCAACATTAACTTTGGAGCAGTGGTATTAAGTCGCCAAAGCTGAAGCGTTGGACTCCAGAAGAGATATTTTAACGCTTTGATTTTAAATCCATTTTTAAAATGAATTTCGCCTATCTCATTTCGGTCTGTTGGGTAACGAAAAAACTTGATAGTCGAATTATAACAACATTTTAAGCCCCACTACTGCCAAAAATACGGCAAAAAATTTTTTCAGAATGTTGACAGGTACAGTATGGGCTAATTTTGCTCCTAACTGTGCAAACAATAAACTGGTTGGCACAATGGCAAGGACTGCTGGCCAATAAATATAGCCCGTCAAGGCAGGTAACTCAGTTATCTCCCAACCTGTGATAATAAATCCAATTGTCCCCGAAATGGCAATCGGAAAACCACAAGCTGCTGAAGTGCCAATTGCATTGCGAATGGGAACATGGCACGCTAATAAAAAAGGAACAGTCAGCGAGCCACCTCCTATACCAACTAAAGCGGAAATGCTACCTATTATTGTACCCATAATGCCTATTGCTAAATCGTTTGGCAACTGACGATAAGAGGCAGGTTGTGTTGAAACACTCAATTGTATCGAAACGAATAAAATAAATAGTGCAAATATGACTCGCAAAGTATCGCTCGGCAACATATCAGCAAAGATAGCTCCCAGTGCTGCTCCAATAATGATACCAGGTGTCAGTCGCAAAACAATTGACCATCGCACCGCTTTGTGTCGCTGATGAGCAATAATAGAAGAAAGTGATGTGATCACGATGGTTGCAAGGCTTGTACCTATAGCAATGTGCATGAGACTCGCAGCGGGTATTTCGGGAGATTGTCCAAAAATCCATACTAACATTGGAACAATAATAATGCCACCGCCTACCCCTAACAAACCTGCTACTGTACCTGCGATAATGCCTAATAATAATAAACTTAAAATGTCCATGAGGTATATCGTTTTCGTGATTTTTATTGACATACGATTCATCTAGGTAGTGTCCATCCGGAAACGGCTTTAAAAATCCCAAAACTGAAGCGTTTTCGAGGTTTAAGTTTTTTGAAGAAAAACTTAAACCTCGAACTCCAAACAACGGGCCTCTTGGAGTCCATTCGAGGTTTCAGTTTTTTGAAGAAAAACTGAAGTCGAGGCTAACGTTTTTTTT
>JAOZSV010000332.1 GCA_029939505.1 Thiotrichaceae bacterium
GGTCACGTCCAAATCTAAAGGTTTGGACTCCAAAAAGGGTCACGTCCAAATCTAAAGGTTTGGACTCCAAAAAGTGCTAAAACTTGTGCTTCGGTACTTAGCCTTGAAATTGATTTCAAGGCTAAGTAGTTACCAAAAATTAATGGTAAGGAACAGTCACAAAATAACTTGGACATTTAGAAACCAAGTTTCTTGAAGAAACTTGGTTTCTCATCATTAAACGGGAAGTTATTTCGTAACCATTCCTAAATGGTAAATGGTGAATGGGTATTATAAATCTCCGATTATTTAAAATCATCTTTCCTACAAACCATGCACGGCATAAATTCCAGGCACATAACGTAATTGCCCTTGATAATCCATGCCATAACCAAAAACGTAACGATTAGGCACAGTTAATCCCGTAAAATCGGCTTTTTGTAATCCAATGCGGCTATCCTCCAGTTGTTTTTCAACTAAAACGGCGGTTAAGATTTCATGCGCCCCCGTTTCTTCACAATGTTGAATAATCCCCTGTAAAGTCACGCCCTGATCTAAAATATCGTCAATCACTAGAACGGTACGCCCTTGCAGACTGACACTGGGATATTGAATCCAACGCAACTCGCCACCATAAGTTGAACCGCGATAACGGTTGGCATGAATATAATTAATTTCCAATGGAAAATTGAGGCGCGGTAACAGTTGTCCAGTAGGAATTAACCCCCCAATCATCACGCTTAGGCACAAAGGATGCTTTTTCTCTAAGCGTTGAGTGATCGCCACGGCCATTTCATCAAACGCCTCAGATACGTCTTGTTCCGTATAAAGCAGATCAGCCTTAGCCAATACATTTTGAATTTCTTCTATGTCTTTTGGATTTTCCATATTATTTTCCTACTTATTTGAAGTTTCAAAATCCATTCGAGGCTTACCGTTTTTCTTCAAAAACTTTCGCCTCAAAAAGGGCATTCTCTATAATTGCCCTTGTCGATTCAGCATTTTTTAAGGCCAAGTTAGCCTCTTGTAAGAGTTCTGTTGAGATAAGAGTCAATTTATTTTTTCCCCGTATTTCAGCAATTTTGTACATCACATACGCATCCGCTACCTTTTGGTAAATATCTTCTGATACTTGGTTTAATTGATCCCTTAAAGTTTGCCATTGTTCAAGTTTTTCATCAATCATACCACTTTGCTGTGGAAATTTTTGTCTTAAACTGTGCAATTGTTGAATATTATTATCTGCGCCAGCAATCTCTTCCAGAATTTTTGTATTTTTCCTATTTAAATGTGGATTCATTTTTTTAAGGAAAGAGAAAACAAGGCTTTTGGTTTCACGTTCTTGAAGCACCATATCCTGTTTTGAAGACCAATCAGAAACGAGGATGGTTCCAAAAATAACACTAGCAATCCCTATAATGATTAAAGAATGAACGATATTTTTAGAAAGAACATGTTTTAGAAAAAAAGCAAATGAAATCGCCAAAGTGCCTATACAGAATAGGATAGCAAGCCCTAATAACATAACATGATTAGGGGAAGGGATAATTTCATCTGCCAACATTGAGAAAGTTATCCAGCCACTTATAAATAATAAAAAATCGATATCTTTCACATTGGAATCATAGTAAAAACGATAGACCAAGATGCTGAAGTAGATGAGAGAGATTGATAAGAATAATAACATCGTAAATTTCTTTTAAATCAATAGTATTGCTTGATATTTTCTGGGGAAATTTTTTGGAGTACAACGCTTAGCTTTGACGGTTTGGAGTACAACGCTTTAGCTTTGACGGTTTGGAGTTCAACGCTTTAGCTTTGACGGTTTGGAGTTCAACGCTTTAGCTTTGACGGTTTATTGGAGTTCAACGCTTTAGCTTTGGGAGATACGCCTTTCTTCTTATTGATCAGAAAGTTCCTCCCGTGTTGTCCGTTGCAGGCTGCGGTTGATTGTTGGGCTAATTCAAGAAGACGGGTAGTGGCTTTACTATATCGTTCCGTGCCTTCTGAATAACTCTCTAAAAATCCCCGTAAAAGTTGAGATATATACCTTGTTTTGTGGCTCGTTGGTTAGCCTTTTGTAAAACTTGATCGTCAATAACAAGGCTTAAATTTCCCGTAAAAATTTTCAATGTTTTTCGATGTCTTTCGGTTTGTGTTAAGGTTATCCAGTTGTTCAAGTGATACAGTAAACCATTCACTTTTATCCTGAATTTGTTTCATTAAAATTGGATTATTTAAAATATATTGGGTTTCTAATTCACTGCGTTTATCAGGCTCTAATTTGTCCCACTTTGCATCAGTATAAACTTGGGCTGGATTAATCATGAACCTATTCGGCCCTATTCAAAAAATGTTGAACATAATTTTGGTTTTTGACAATCGGTTTAAGAAATCCTTTCAAAAAATCGGATTTCTAAGCTCAAAAAAGAATAGTGGGATAGGTTCATAGATGATGCACTTGTATTTTTTTCAATCGCTACCAGTATTTAGTATTTCTAATCGAAGATGCTGTCTTCAAGACAAAAATTTGTCACTTATTGTTTTTATTAACAATAATAATATATTATAAATATAATCAATAGGTTACATTTTTTGTCCTGAAGACAAACTAGAATTCAAAATCCTTTCTCTCAGCGATAATATTTCTTCGGATTATACAAGTAATAAACATCCAACTGATTGAGGCGTGGCAATTCAACAAAGCGTTGACCTTGAGGATCGATTTTCTCTTCATACTTCGTTTCCAGTATGAATATGCCTTCTTTATCATCCCCTTTCACATCCACAGGTTGTTTGCTGAAAGAAGCATCCCTGATGTCTTTGACAATATGATCTACCCATTTATGATCAACAGCAACATCAGCAAATTCGTACCAGTCTCCCACGGAGTTATGTTTATACATTTTTTCAACAAATTCCACCATAGTCATACCCATTTTTTCTGCCACAGGCTGCAATAGTCGCCGAGTCCATTCTTTAGTGATTTCCAACTGTTCCTTTATCTCCTTCTGGTTACCAATAGCGAAGCTCCAAACTTGATGATGAAGGAGAACCGCATTAGGATAAGCAAAAGAACGCTTAGCGAGTGTTGTAATCACAGCAGCCATACTACTAGCTAATGTTTTAACGACCACATACACCGGTGCCTGACTAGATTGCATTGCTTCAACAATTTTCGCACCTTCCATCACTGAGCCACCAAAACAAAAATCAATGACTAAAAAAATGGGCGCTTCGGTATTCTTGTTATTGTAATAATGGATACGTTCATTAACGTAATTTGCTACGCCTGGAATAATCACGATATCCAAGTCAATTCTTCGATCACTGATAATTAAGTGACCATCAACAAACGGTTCCTTCAAATACACTTGGGGCTTGTTGACTTCATCTTCCCAAACTTCTTCGTGCATCCTTTTAGAGATTTTTTTAGCCACCTCTTCAATTTCAATCCCACTTTTGTTCCTTTCAAGCTCAAGTTTGGCTATTTCCAAATTCAGTTTGACTGTTTCTAACTGAATTTTCAGCCCTTCTTTTTTATTCAGTTCTTCGGTTAGCGCGTTTTGCATGGCAAGCTCTTGTCTTTCCTTTTCACGTTCAGCGAACAACTTCATTTTTTCGTGTTCATAAACCTCTTTTTCGAGGCTTAAACGGATTTTCTGAGCGTTCAAGTCTCCGAAAAGTTGTTTTTGCTTGGCAGCATATAACGCATTTTCTAGTGACAGTTTTTCTTTTTCACGCGTTAACTCCGCTAATTCATGGCGTTCTCTTTCTAATTGCAGTTCATTCATCAACTGCAATTTGCCTTTTTCCTGCTGATATTCCAACAGATTTTTTTTGTACTTATCCGCCTGAATGAGATTTTGCGTGGACAAGATAGCGTGTTGCAATTTGAGGTGTTCAAGCTGTTTCTGCAACGCAGCGATTTCTGGATCATCGGAAAGTGTTGTTTTAGCCTCTTTTGTTGTCTTCTGAATCTCCGTTTTAGTGGGCTGTGTCTTTGGTTCACCACTAATCAATTGAGATTCAGCAACGGCGACTTCAAAGAAGGTGAACGAAGATAGACATAAAATGACGAAGACAGGTTTAAAATATTTTTCCATCCAATTTTTCCTCATAGATCAATATGTTATGAATGTGCATCAAATTTTTAAAACCGGTCAGGTTTGATGCAACATTGTTGAAGTGATTTCATTTTCGAGGTTTTAGTTTTTTTCTGGATTCCAAAGCAAAACTAAAGCGTTTTCGAGGTTTAAGTTTTTCTTCAAAAAACTTAAGTACTGAAGCATGAACCTATCCCACTATTCGTTTTTGAGCTTAGAAATCCGATTTTTTGAAAAATCGGATTTCTTAAACCTCATTTTTTGGTCAAAAATCCAACTATTTTTATTCATTATTCTGCATTTTTGAATAGT
>JAOZSV010000333.1 GCA_029939505.1 Thiotrichaceae bacterium
AGACATCGTTTCGAGGTTTCCGTTTTTTTTTCAAAAAACGGAAACCTCGAAAACTTATGAAAACGTTTCACCGTTTTCTCTGTTGGGTTCCAAAACCCAAAAATGCTTTCATTCATATTCATATTCATATTCATACCGGTTTCCTAAGAAAAAGAAATGAGTATATCTTTTTTTTGGAACCAGGTCAAAAATTAAAAACATTAACTTTGTGCGTTTGGTATCCAACATTAACTTTGTACGTTTGGTATCCAACATTAACTTTGTGCGTTTGGAGTACAACATTAACTTTGTGCGTTTGGAGCCGTGGTATTAAGTCGCCAAAGCTGAAGCGTTGGACTCCAGGGATATTTTAACGCTTTGCTAAAGCCGTTTAAAATAATTGACCTCGTACCAATGAATATATATACTTAGGAAGTCATTAATTCATTGGAAACTTGAGGTAAAAAATATGAATGAGAGTCTTTTTGGCTTTCGGAACCCAACAGAAAACACTTTGAAACGTTTTCAAGCCAGGTAGCGTGGGCAAACGTCTTTTTGTTTGCCCACCTATCACACCAAGTAAATGATGTTTTAACGTTTTGGTGGGCAGCAAAAAGACGCTACCCACCCTACCCGGCTAGTACAGAGTAATCGTACCCATATTGGAATAGTCACTGTAGCAATTACCCTTATAGGCGCGTATTGCTACATAAAAATTGTGACGGGAAAACGCTTTTAATAGGCTTAAATTCTTGCTAAAACGGGTATTTTTGCCCATATCAATACTTTCAATATTATCTAAAGTGACATAACTAAAAGGGTTTGAGTAAGGGGCATAGTAAAATTGATAGCCATCTGCCATCACATCATTCCAAGAAACGATGACGTTTTCTTCATCTATAGTCACTTCTAAATGTGGCGAATCAGGAATATCCGCCGTTTCACAGATAGATTCTGTGATAAATGATTGAAAAGAGGATACGCGGCTATAAACCCCATAATAGTTGGGTAAAGCGCAGCCTTCTCCCCAACTCACAATGCCGACTTGTTGCCAGCCTGTGTTACTTTTTACAAGAAGCGGTCCTCCACTATCTCCCACACAAGCATCCGTGCCGCCGTCTGTAAAACCTGCACAAAGCATGGTTTTTTTGACATCGCCAGTATACGAAATCGGCGCGTTGCATTGGGCATTTGAAACAATGGGTATAGTCGTTTGTTGCAAGTAATCGGCATAGCCGGGATCATAAGAAGTTGTCATTGTCGCACCCCATCCTATCACAGTCGCCTGCTGACCGGCTTGGGTGAAAACGTTGTAACTTTCAGCAAGTCGTACAACCGGTTGTGTAGAAGGTGTCTGGAGTTCTAACAAGGCAATATCTGACCAGGGCATTTCCGGATTATAATTATAATTATAATTCGGGTGCCTGATAATTCGCTTAATTCCAATGGTTTCCCCATTTTTAGTCAGATCGTTTGCGCCCAAGAAAACTTTGATGTTATAAGTTGTTTCCCCTTCGGTACAATGTGCCGCTGTCAATATCCAGGAAGGATGAATTAATGTCCCCCCACAAAATTGTCCCTTAACAGGGGCAAGTTCTTGATAGACAATCGCAGCCATCCAAGACCAATCACCAGGTTTAGCCCGACTGCCATTAATAATTCGAGGAGTGGCGAATAGGCTCGTTTGCACCAGCATGAGACAAATAAAAGAGAAAAGTGATAATAAACGCATTTTTTACCCCCAATAGTAATGGGTGGCGATGCCAGCAAAAATTGCGGCACCAAACCAGTGATTATTTAAAAAAGCTTGAAAACACCGTTGCGGATGACGATCTTTAATGAGCCATAGTTGATAAATAGCGAAACCTGCCGCAACGAGTAATCCAAGGTAATATAGGAAACCTAAATGTTGTCCTATCCATAATAATAGTAGTAAAACAGCAATAAGTAAACTGGCAATAATCGCTTTATCCGCTTTACCAAACAAAATAGCAGTGGATTTAACTCCAATCACTAAATCCTCTTCGCGATCTACCATGGCATACATCGTGTCATAAGCGACTGTCCATAGTATATTGGTGAGAAATAACCACCATACGATTGAGGGTAAACTGTTGGTTTGAGCAGCAAAAGCCATCGGGATTGACCAACCAAAGGCTATTCCTAAATAAACTTGAGGCAAATGGGTATAACGTTTCATAAAGGGATAACTGGCTGCCAATAGGAGAGCGACGATGGATAGGATAATCGTCAATTTATTCATTAATAAGACTAGCCCGAAAGCCAATAGACATAAAATGATAAATAAAATTAATGCTTCACGTTCACTCACGCTTCCTGTCGCGATGGGGCGATCACGGGTGCGATGCACATGCGGATCAATGTGGCGATCAGCATAGTCATTAATAACGCAACCTGCTGAACGCATTAAAATAACACCTAATACAAATACGATTGTTACTAAAACATCAGGATAGCCACGCCCTGCAATCCACAAAGCCCAAAGAGTGGGCCAAAGTAAAAGAAAAATCCCAATGGGACGGTGTAGGCGCATTAATAGTGCATATTGATAGAGATGTTTCATAATGATGAATTGTGAATGATGAATGATTTTCGAGTTAGATTTTCGAGTTAAAAGTTAAAACCTCGAATGCTTCAGCTTTGTCGATTGGAGTACAACGCTTCAGCTTTGTCGATTGGAGTACAACGCTTTAGCTTTGTCAGTCCAAAAAACGCCCAAAGCTGAAGCGTTTTCGAGGTTTTAGTTTTTCTTCAAAAAACTAAAACCTCGAACTCCATTTTTATTTTTAAATATAAATTAACAATTAATAATTGCCAATAATAATTTTTTTCAATTTTCAGCTATGTTAAGCAACTCTCCTCGTATTGCAATAACCCCAGGTGAACCTGCGGGTATTGGTCCCGATATTACCTTACAATTAGCGCAACAAGTTATCCCTGCCCATATCGTTGTCTTTGCTGATCCGGATTTATTAAAACAACGGGCGGCGCAACTGGGTTTACCTATTCAAATACGAATACTTTCCCTGCCCTTTGGAAAAGGGGAAAGTTTACATCAACCTGGTTATCTTAATGTCATACCTATTCCCGTTGCACAGCCTGTAAAATGTGGGCAATTAAATTCTGCGAACGCACCTTATGTATTAGAAACTCTGCGACAGGCGTGTCAAGGTTGTATGGATAACGATTTTGATGCTTTAGTCACGGCTCCCGTACATAAGGGCATTATTAATGAGGCAGGACTCCCATTTAGTGGACATACTGAATTTTTAGCGGCGCAAACAGGCGCGAAACAAGTAGTGATGATGTTGGCGGCTTCTGGATTACGGGTAGCCCTCGTGACAACGCATTTACCGCTTTCACAAGTCAGTGCTGCGATAACGCCAGCGCGTTTAGAAAGCGTAATACGGATTTTACACCATGATTTGCAAAAAAAATGGGGTTTAAATGATCCACTGATATTAGTCTGTGGTTTAAATCCCCACGCTGGTGAGGGGGGATATTTAGGCAAAGAGGAAATTATCACCATTATCCCTACATTGAACAAGTGCCGTGCTGAAGGTATGCGCTTAATCGGACCAGTATCTGCTGATACTGCCTTTACATCAACATCTGGTATAGATGTTGTGTTGACAATGTACCATGATCAAGGCTTGCCTGTTCTTAAACAGCGTCATTTTGGCGAGGCGGTGAATATCACTTTAGGGTTGCCTATCATACGCACTTCGGTTGATCATGGCACTGCCTTAGAGTTAGCAGGAACGGGAGAGGCTTCAAGTCATAGTATAGACTATGCCATACAAACAGCGTTAGACCTGATTAATTCTTATGCAGATGAAACTTAATAGATTAATTATTTTCATATTCAGCCTATTATTGTTGAGTTTAACTTTAAATAGTTGTCTTCCCCGAAGAATGGCTTATGGTGACTGTGATTACCGCGTCAAAACGGGCGAATGTCGGCAACAAGCGATTTAAAGATAACGAGAATATTTTTCAAAGTGGTTGTGATTTCGAGGTTTGAACCCATCCTACTATTATTCGTAACTACTCAGCGGTTAGCCTTGAAATCAATTTCAAGGCTAAAAGCTAAAGTCTGCTAAAGCAGACTGATTTCGAGGCTAAAGTTTTTTCTCTTTGTACAGGACATTTTTTTTATAATTTCTGAGTAGGGTGGGTAGAGCGATAGCGAAACCCACCATTTTTGGTGCCACTTCGTTCCTACCCACCCTACATTTTACTCGAATTGATTTTTCGTTTCGAGGCTATTCGAGGTTTAAGTTTTTTCGATAAAAAAACTTAAACCTCGAATGTTTTTTTAAAGAAAAAACTTTAGCCTCGAAAGGAATGGATGAAATCACTCAGTCAAAGTCAAAACC
>JAOZSV010000476.1 GCA_029939505.1 Thiotrichaceae bacterium
CTTAGGAATGAGGATTTTATAAAATCCCAAACTTAAGTTGGTAATAAATCCCAAATTGTGTATCATACTTACTATGAAAATACAAAAGTACTCAGTAGAAATTGAAGTAAAAATGCGTAATTTCTATAACAGTTTATCAGAAAAAGATCGTCGTCGTTATGCTGCTATAGAGGCCGAAAAACTAGGTTATGGTGGAGCAATTTATATACGAGAACTATTTAACTGTGATAATCGCACCATTTTACATGGTAAACAAGATTTAGCCAACGACGACCTATCTAATGAAAATGCTCGCATTAGAAAAATTGGTGCTGGACGTAAACCAATCATAGAAACATCTGAAGGAATAGATGAAACCTTTTTAAAAATAATAGAAGAACATACAGCCGGTTCTCCAATGGATGAAACAATAAAATGGACAAACTTATCTCGTCAATCTATTGCTTTGAAACTAAAAGATAAAGGATTTTCAGTAAGTGTAACAGTGGTTGATAAATTATTGACAAAACATCAATTTTGTCGCCGTCAAGCGTTTAAATCAGAGGCTGGTAAAAAAAACATTCCTGATCGTGACGAACAATTCAAAAATATTGAACGACTCAATAAAGAATATCATAATGCAGGAAATCCAGTTATGAGCATGGATGTTAAAAAGAAAGAATTAATTGGAAATTTTTTTCGTAATGGCAAAATTTATACACAAGATATTATAAATGTTTACGATCATGATTTTGCATCACAAGCAGATGGTAAAATTGTTCCTCATGGACTTTATGATATACATCGTCATGTTGGTTATATAACTTTAGGTGTCAGTAGTGATACATCTGAATTTGCTTGTGAATGTATTCGTAATTGGTGGTTAAATCATGGCAAAATTGAATATCCAAATTCAACCAAGTTGTTACTACTTTGCGATTGTGGTGGTAGTAATAATGCACGTTATTATATTTTCAAGGAAGATTTACAAAAATTATCTAATGAATTGAATATTGAAATTCGTATTGCTCATTATCCACCATACACATCAAAATACAACCCGATAGAACATAAATTATTTCCTCATATTACAATAGCTTGCAAAGGAATAATTTTCAAAACTGTTGAGATAGCCAATAATTTCATTGGCCAAACTTCAACTTCTAAAGGACTGAAAGTGTTCAGTTCTATCCTTGATAAAACTTTTGAAACCGGACGTAAATATGCTAATGATTTTAAAAAAAATATGAAAATTAAATTTGATAACTTTTTGCCTAAATGGAATTATGTTGCCAGTCCAACCGAACACAAAGTTTGGGATGTTATTAAATCCTGATTCCTTAGT
>JAOZSV010000334.1 GCA_029939505.1 Thiotrichaceae bacterium
GTAGGTCGGGTTAGCTTATCAAGCGTAGCGTGATAACGTAACCCGACATTTACCTGCCTGTGTCGGGTTACTAATAAATCGCCCTGCCCTGTGTCGGGTTACGTTTTTTTGCTGTGCAAAAAAATCTAACCCGACCTACTTAGCTACTTAGCTACTTAGCTTAGCTCAAACCTCGAAACCATTCACCATTAACCAACTATTTAAACGATTTTGTACTTCTTCAATACCAACACCCTTTAAGGCGGAAAAAAGTTGTACACTGCTTTCTTCCGATAAAGTGGCTAAATATTGGCGTACTTTTTCTCGCTCCGCGTTGCCCTTGCCACGACTGATTTTATCCGCTTTAGTGAGCAGTATATGTACAGGCATATTAGAAAGGTGACACCAATTAAGCATTTGTTGATCAAATTCCGTTAGCGGATGGCGTACATCCATCATCAGTACCAGTCCACGTAAACTCTGGCGTGTCTGTAAATAACGTTCTAAAGTCTCTTGCCAGTGCAGTTTCACTGCTAATGGTACTTTGGCAAAGCCATAACCGGGTAAATCGACTAATCGGTGCTGTTCATCATCTAATTTAAAAAAATTAATTTGTTGAGTGCGTCCAGGCGTTTTACTGGTACGCGCTAATTTTTTTTGGTTGGTAATCGCATTAATCGCGCTTGATTTTCCCGAATTGGAACGCCCGGCAAAAGCGACTTCAAACCCACTATCATCAGGGAGTTGGTTCACTTTATGGGCACTGAGCCAATAACTGGCTCTTTGGTAAATTGCTGAAGTCGTTTTCATGTTTTTCATATATTAATGAAGACTGGTAAAAGGAGAATAAATGTGCTACCAACTCCCAATTCACTTTTCACTTGAATATCACCACCCATGATTTCCGTAAATTGTTTAGTAATAGTGAGTCCCAATCCCGTACCGCCATAGCAACGAGTGGTTGAACCATCAGCCTGCGTAAAGGGTTGAAACAGTTTTTCTTGTTGTTCTTCTGTCATGCCAATACCCTCATCAATCACTTCAAAACTGATCCATTTTTCATTTTCTTGAGTTTGATGGGTTATTTTAAAACAGATAGTCGCCTCTTCTGTAAATTTTGCGGCATTACTCAGCAAATTTAAAAGTATTTGGCGCAATTTTGTTGCATCCGTTTGTATTTTTCCTAATAGATCAGGCACTTTTATTTTGAAGGTATTTCTATTTTTTTCCATCAAAGGTTGAACAGTACTCACCACTTCATCGACAATCATTTCAAGATCGATCTCCTCAACAAACAAATCCATTTTGCCCGCTTCTATTTTGGACAAATCAAGTACCTCATCAATCAATTCTAATAAGTGTTTACCCGAAACGTGAATTTTTTGTAAATCTGGAATAAAATCCTCAATTTTGAGTTCGGTGGCATCTTCTTTTAATATTTCACTATAACCAATAATGGCATTTAAAGGAGTACGCAATTCATGACTCATGTTAGCCAAAAATTGGCTTTTAGCAATGTTTGCGTCTTCAGCTGCTTCTTTAGCGGTTTTGAGTGCCTTTTCGATCTGTTTGCGCTCATTAATCTCTTGATTCAGCAGTTCATTTGCTTCTGATAATTTAGCCGTGCGTTCTTCAACCTTTTGTTCTAGTTCTTGTTTATGTTGCTGATCTTGTTCAATAAAACGGATATAAGATTTAATTCTAGCAATTAATTGTGGTTTATCAATCGGTTTTGTGAGATAATCGGCGGCACCAACTGTAAAGCCTTTTTGTTGAAATTCATCCGATTTATAAGCTGCTGTGAGAAATACAATGGGAATATGTCGCGTTTTTTTCCGTGAGCGGATGGCTTGAGCCGTTTCAAAACCATCCATTTCAGGCATTTGTACATCAAGAATAATCAACTCAACCTCTTCAGACAGGAGTATTCCCAACGCTTCCATTCCAGATGAGGCTTCCAAGATATTTACTTCAAGATATTCGCTAATTAGAGTGTGTAAAGTAAAAAGATTGTTTTTATTATCATCTACAATAAGTACATTAATTGGTTTAGTATTTGACATGATTTCAATTATTAAGTAACTGATGAACTTCTTGCAAAACTCTTGGGCATAAATATTGGCGTTTTGCAAGTCCTTCTTCTTATTATATCCTTTTTTAGCTCTGAACCTGACAATTTTTTTTTAATCAGTAGAGGCTTTTGCAAAACTCTTAATGCGAATTAAGAGTGAAAAATGGAGTTCGAGGTTTAAGTTTTTTGAAGAAAAACTTAAACCTCGAAAACGCTTTAGCTTTGGGCGTTTTGACAAAGCTAAAGCGTTGTACTCCAAAATACAAAGGAAAATCATTCCTCATCAATCATCATTAAACCTATGAAGATGCCACGCGACTTAAAAAAACGTCAAAAGCAAAAAACACCTCATTTTTGGGAAAGACGACAGTGGATGTTGGGATTATTTATCCTTATTATCAGCCTATTATTATGGCGTGCTGTTTATTTACAAGTTAAAAAGGCTGATTTCTTACAATCTCAAGGTAATGCTAGATATTTGCGTACCTTACCAATAGTCGCACATCGCGGCATGTTGATGGATCGCAATGGTCAACTTTTGGCGATTAGTACGCCCGTTGATTCGCTTTGGGTTAATCCAGTACTCTTTATCACCGCGCGATCTCGATGGGCAGAATTGACAAACCTGTTAGGATTGAAGATTTCATATTTGGAAACGTTATTAGAAAATCGGTTGCAGCGCGAATTTGTCTATATCAAGCGGCATATTTCGCCAACTGTGGCTCAAAAAGTGACTACGTTGAAATTACCAGGCGTTTTTTTACGGCGGGAATATCGCCGCTATTACCCAATGAAGGAAGTTTCTGCCCATGTATTGGGATTTACCAACATCGACGATAAAGGACAAGAAGGTTTAGAACTCGCCCTCAATAATTTTCTGATGGGGGTATCTGGCGCAAAACGGGTGATACAAAATAAAAATGGACAAGTCATTGCCAATGTAGAAAGTATCCGTATTCCTCATCCAGGTCAAAACATTCGTTTAAGTATTGATCGCCGTTTGCAATATTTGGCTTATCGAGAACTGAAAGCGGCTGTACTTCATTCAAAAGCCCGTGCAGGTTCTACGATCATTTTGGATATCACTTCTGGAGAAGTATTAGCAATGGCTAACCAACCCGCCTATAATCCCAATAATCGCAGTGAACTTCAAGGAAATCTTTACCGTAACCGCGTTGTCACCGATGTTTTTGAACCAGGTTCAACGATTAAACCATTTACTATCGTTGCCGCATTGGAAAGTGGAAAGTATTCCCCTACTACCCGTGTAAATACTTATCCAGGGCGCTTGCGACTCGGAAAATATATCGTCCGTGATAGCCGTAATTATGGTACGATAAATGTGGCGACGATCATTAAAAAATCAAGCAACGTCGGCGTAAGTAAAATTGCGCTATCTCTACCCGCTAAACGATTATGGCAAACTTTAACACAGCTAGGTTTAGGGCAGATTTCGGGGAGTGGTTTTCCGGGAGAAGTGAGGGGCAATTTACCACATTTCAGCCAATGGCAATCCGTCCAAAAAGCCAGTCTATCATTTGGCTATGGTATCAGTGTAACTGTATTGCAATTGGCACGGGCTTATGCCGCACTCGCTAACGGGGGCATTTTACCGCCGATTCATTTTATCAAGGTAAAAGAAGGGGAAAAGGGACATTTCCAAAGAATTATGCAAGCAAAAACGGCGCGACAAGTGATTAAAATGCTTGAAGCGGTTGTCAAAAAAGGCGGAACAGGCACATTAGCCCAAATAAGGGGATTTAGAGTTGCTGGTAAAACGGGTACCGTGCGTAAACATATTGCAGGGGAATATTCTGAACGTGAACATTTGGCTTTATTTGCGGGGATTGTGCCAGCGAGTGCGCCGCGTTTAGTGATGGTTGTATTAATAGATATGCCCCAAGGTAAGAACTATTACGGTGGAAAAGTCGCCGCCCCCGTGTTTGCTAAAGTGATGACGAGATCATTGCGGTTGTTGAATATTCCGCCTGATAAAATTTAGCTAGTGCTGGAGGGCGGAAATATTCAGGCCATCGAGAAATCGGATTTTTTGAAAAATCGGATTTCTTTGCCTTTAAAATGGTCTGGGAATTTCCGCCCTCCTGTACTAGAATGGTGAATGAAAGCTGTAGGTTGGGTTAGCGATAGCGTAACCCAACATTCTCCTGCGATTGTCGGGTGACGCGACGCTAACCCGAACGACATTTTGAAGCCAAATTCGCTTAAGTACCATTAAAGTACAACGCTTCAGCTTTGTGCGTCTTGGAGTACAACGCTTCAGCTTTGTGCGT
>JAOZSV010000335.1 GCA_029939505.1 Thiotrichaceae bacterium
TACATTGATAAATCTAAGGGAATTTTGTACCACATAAAAACTCGCAACCACCTCAATTAGAGGCTCTTGCAAAACTCGCTTTTGAGAGCTTAGAAATCCGATTTTTTGAAACGCTTAAACCTCGTGTGTTCAGAATTTTGCAAGAACCTCATTATATTTATTTATTGTAACTACTCAGCCCCCTCGTTCCCAAGCTCCAGCTTGGGAACGAGGGGTTTTTCAAAAACGCAAATGGAGCAATTTTTTTGATTATCACTCGTTATTTATTTCGTGAAATATCACACACTTTATTGGCTTTAACCATACTATTGTTACTGATTTATATCAGTCACCGGTTTATGGCTTATTTAGTTCAAGCCTCAGTAGGTGATTTACCTTCAAGTTTCATTTTTCAATTATTAGCACTACGATTATTAAGTGATTTGATGCTGATTTTGCCCTTGGGATTTTTTTTAGCCGTTTTATTAGCCTTAGGGCGGTTATATAAAGATAATGAAGTCACGGCAATGGCAGCCTGCGGTGTTCCTATGCCGACAAACAATATTATTGGGTTTGGCGTTATTTTTTCTATTCTAATCGCGCTATTATCTCTATTGGTCGCACCTTGGGCAGAAAGTCAAAGGGCCGTTTTAGAAGTCCAATTAAGTTCACTCGCTGAAGTGGGAGGTATTACTGCTGGACGTTTTAAGGAGTTTAATCATGGTAATGGCATTTTCTATGTCAAAACAATTGATTCTGATAATGTGATGCACTCCCTCTTTGTACAAATCAATTTACCTCATAAACGGGTTGTCATGGTTGCTAAAGACGGTTATCAAATGGTGCAAGACGGGGAATTGTATATGGTACTTCTTGAAGGTCATCGTTATGAGAGCAAGCCAGGGCGTTTAAATTATGTCGTCACAGAATTTGCAGAGCATCATATTAGAATCCCCAAACGCCTTGATGCCAACCAAAAATCTGAAGAACGTGAGGCGATTTCTACTCTCAAACTATTATCCGCAAAAGAGGCGGCATTACAGGCGGAGTTACAATGGCGTTTGTCTTTGCCCTTATCAGTCATTTTATTGGCGGCACTGGCAATACCATTATCGCGCACTTCCCCACGCCAAGGGCAATATGCCAAAATATTATCTGGTATTTTGATTTATTTGATTTATAACAATTTACTTAATGTCGCAAAAAAATGGGTGGAACGCGGCGATATTGTACCCATGATAGGCGTATGGTGGGTGCATATTATTTTGCTATTGATTATATTGTTCTTGTTTAATTTACCTGTTATCAAAAATTTCTTTCAGCAATTATGGAGGATATTTTACGCGCTCATTATAAAGTTTTTCTTTCGCACCGTTTCAAAGTAATGGTTTTAGATGGCAGGTTGAGCTCAGAAACCAAGTTTCGAGGCTAACGTTTTCAAAAAAACGTTAGCCTCGAATTGAATTCGAGGCTTACAGTTTTTTTTAAAAAAAAACTTGAGGAGGTTCTTGCAAAACTCTGAATATACAAGGTTTAAGAAATCCGATTTTTGAAAAAAATCGGATTTCTAAGCTCGAAAATGTCTTTTTATTGCCCAGCTTAAAAGTTTTTCAGGCAAAAGTTTCGCCTGAAAGTTTGTTCCCGCGCTAAGTATAAATTCTTTCAAGAACTGAACAAGCCTGAAAATCCCATAAATGCCATTGAAAGAATACCCGCAATAATCATACTCATCGCTGTACCCTTCATTAGGTTAGGGACATTTGACAATTCATTTTCTTCACGAAGCCCTGCCATCAGTATCAATGCCAAAGTAAAACCGCCACCTGCGCCCAACGCATAAATAAGTCCTTCTAATAATCCATAGCCACGATTAGTCGCAAAAATGGCAAAACCAAGAATCGCACAATTTGTAGTAATCAGGGGTAAATAAATACCCAATGCACGAAACAAAGCGGGGCTGAGTTTTTTAACCACCATTTCAACAAATTGCACCGTACTGGCAACCACCACAATAAAGCTGATCAAACGTAAATAGGGGGCATGAATCAAGACATAGGTATTAAGAAACCATGTACAAAGTGCGGTAATTAGCATAACAAATGTACTTGCCAATCCCAGCCGAAATGCGGTTTCTAATTTACCTGATACCCCAAAAAATGGACAGAGTCCAAGAAAATAAGAAAAGACAAAATTATTCACCAGCAACGCGCTGATAAAAATCCAGATAAGATTATCCATTAAATGACATTCCTTTCAGTTGTGGCAAATTGTACAATAGCATTTTCCCTTTTTTCGTTGAGCCAATTGAAAAAGAGTAAAATCAAGCCAAGCATGATAAAGCCGCCAGGTGGCAGGAGCATGATAATCCAAGGCTCAAAATGAGGACCAAAAAGTGATACACCAAGCAATGAGCCATTACCTAAAATTTCTCGAACACTTCCCAGAGTAAATAGGGCAAACAGAAAACCAATTGATGTGCCTAGCGCATCCACAACCGCTAAACCAACAGAATTTTTCGAGGCAAAAGCTTCTTGACGACCTAAAATCATACAATTAACGACAATTAATGGCACAAATGCACCGAGTTCTTTATGTACTTCAGGTACGAGTGCCAGCAAAGTATAATCGGCGACGGTTACAAAAGTGGCGATAATAATAATATAACAGGAAATGCGTATCTGTTTGGGAATTAAATGCCTTAACATAGAAACAAGGGTGCTGGAACCCAGCAAGACAAAAAAAGTCGCCAATCCCATTGCAAGAGCATTGATCGCAGTGTTGGTGACAGCCAACATAGGGCATAAGCCCAATACATGAACAAAGACAGGATTTTCTTTCCAAATGCCTTTGAAAAATTCATCAGAAGTTTGAGACATATTTTCGATTTTTAAATTTTAATAACTGATGTTACGCAGGGTTCTTCCAATTTGAAACCCACCTAAATTCCACCGATTTCATCGGTGGCTATTCATGTTTAACCCCTTCAGGGTTGAAACTAACCCCAACGGGGTGAAATGTGAATAGCCACCGATGAAATCGGTGGAACTTGGAAGCACCTTGCGTAACATCAGTTAATAAGGATTTTTGAACAGGATTGATTGACAGAATTTCAATATTCGCATTAAAGAAATCCGATTTTTTGAAAGGATTTCTAAATTCATCATTGATCATTATTACCCCAAGGAGTCAATAAACAATGAACAAGCCCTAAATGATCAAGCACCCGCGCCACAATAAAATCTATAATATCATTAACGCTGCGAGGATGATGATAAAAACCCGGATTCGCAGGTAAAATGATTGCACCCAATTTTGCCAAACGCAACATATTTTCTAAATGAATAACAGACAAAGGCGTTTCTCGATGTACTAAAATCAACTTTCGTTGTTCCTTTAAAACAACATCAGCCGCTCTCTCAATCAGACTACGACTTAAACCATTAGCAATCGCCGCCAATGTCGCATTGGTACAAGGACAAATCACCATTGCTTGCGGAACTGCACTACCACTGGCAATAGGGGCAGTCCATTCCTCATGCCCAAACACAAGTAATTGCCCAGGTACAGCATGATAACGTTCACTCAAATATTCCTGTATCGCAATTGGATGCGAAGGTAATTCTAAATCCGTTTCTATACCAATAACAATTTGCGCTGGAGCAGACACTAATAAATAGACTGTTTGTTTTGCCATAATCAATTGTTCCAACAAACGCAATCCATACGCGGCTCCAGAAGCCCCCGTTATCGCTAAAGTAATCGCTAATTGAGTCATATCTCTTCTTGTTAAATGCGAATGAAGCGTTGAAATTTTGCCATTTTGGAGTCCAAAAAAACGCCAAAGCGTTGAACTCTAAGAACTTATCCCACTAATACTTAACCCAAACACAATTCGAGGCTAAAGTTTTTTTAACGAAAAAACTTTAGCCTCGAAAACTACAAGGATTATTTATAAGAAAGGATATATAAAAAAACATTATAAATCAAATAGTTAATGAAACACCGTTCTCCTTTATCCTTTCTTATAAATAATCCTTGTAGTTATTACTTGTCATTATTAATTGAATAGGGATGTAAAAACGCCAAAGCTGAAGCGTTGTATTTTAATTTCAACTCTTAATTCTCAGAGCCTCTTGCAAAACTCGCTTTTTCGAGTTTAGACTTAGAAATCCGATTTTTTTCAAAAATCGGATTTCTTAAACCTCCAAAACTCACTTTTTCGAGTTTAGACTTAAAAATCCGATTTTTTTCAAAAATCGGATTTCTTAAACCTCCAAAACTCGCTTTTTCGATTTTAGACTTAGAAATCCGATTTTTTTCAAAAAT
>JAOZSV010000336.1 GCA_029939505.1 Thiotrichaceae bacterium
GGTGAAACGAAACCCACCACAATTAACCTGTTAGCAAGTAGCAAGTAGGGTGGGTAGGAGTGAAACGGCACAAAACCGTTGGAAAATGGTGGGGTTCCACTTCGTTCCTATCCACCCTACATCTACTGAAGCGTTGGACTCCAAAAAACGCCCAAAGTAGCGTAGGGTGGGTAGAGTGAAACGAAATCCACCACAACGGTATTAACGGTATTAATTGATAAATGGTGCCGCTTCGCTCCTACCCACTCTACTTCTACTGCGACGCAGCTTTATTTTGTCCGATTGCATGTTTTTGTTAGGTCATTCTTTACCCAATGCCTCTGATATTGTATGTGATGCGACATCTTTTAGTTCAATAAGCTTTTCTTCGTACTTAATCACTTGAATAATTATTTCTTCAATTTCTTTTGCCTGGGTAAGTGCGACTAATTTTAGAGCTTCTTGAAACATTCCTGCTCTACGCATAAGATCAATAGCAATTGCTTCAGATGCACCTTTTTGATCTGCTATTTTTTGTGCTTGAGAATTTGCTTTCTCAATCAAGGAAATAGCTTGTTTTCTACATCTTGTAGATACTTCAGAATTATTTTCATCGTCACATATCCATGAAGCATGAATTGCCATCCATGCGGAATCAGAATATTGGTTGCTTTGTTCTTTTTCATATGACAAGGCCAAAAAAGATGAAGCCACCTCTGGTGTTACGTTGTTTTTAACAATGTTTTGATATTCTACTGATTTAATAATCTCTTTAGTATTATTACTGCATTTTGACAAATCAGATGAACAGTAACCACATGAAGGACATCGTTGTATCCAATGGTAAATCGTTGACCGTTGCATTTCAGGCGGTCGTGTATCTAAATCAGGTGAACCAAACGAATTAGTACTTCCTATTCCCGTGTGACTGCTTTTCTCACCACAAACACAGCATTCAACTTCTTCTTTAAACATTGTTGTCATCTACTGGACTCTCCTTTTTTTGTTACCTAACGATCAAGCTCACCGGCAAAATAAAGCGTAGTGAAAAACGAACGTCGCTTTATTTTGTCCGAGTATTAATTGAGAAAGGGTGGGTAGAAGCGAAGCGGAAACCCACCCTACTTTTACTAACCCAAAGCTGAAGCGTTGGACTCCAAAAACGCCCAAAGCTGAAGCGTTGGACTCCAGAATTACAACACGCGCTTTTCTAATCCTAACTCTGGCAAGTCTGCTAATACTTTTGCATCACTTAATACTGCCACATTGGCTTTTTCTGGCCGTAAGTAAGTTATGGCGACTCGTTGTAAATCTGCGATTTGCACTTGCAAGACGCGATGACGAAATTCGCGCCGCTGTTCAGGAGTACGTCCATATAAGCTACTGAAAAAGCTATTAATGGCTTCTCCCGCTGGGGAACCGGGACGATCAATTTGACTGATCACACCCAGAATCGCTTCTTCCAAAGTGCGTGGTTCATGGTGAGACTCTTGTAGCCATATCAGAGAGTCATCAAAATCTGCCAAAGTGTCTAGCAAACGGGGATCACGGTAGGAATAAAAATGAAATGCACCTGTGTTACTCTTATAATTCGCGCCGCCACCATACGCGCCTCCTTGTTCACGCAAAGCGCGGTGCAAATAGCCATTTCTCAAAAAATGCCCTAAAACCACTAAAACAGAGGAATCTGGATGTGCCGCCGATACCGTCGGATAGGCTTTCGCACAGAAATTCACTTGGGTATGGGTACTCCATGCTTCTTTAACCAGATTGTTCACAGCAGGCAGTTCAAATACGCTATTGGCATTGCTCACTGACTGCCAGTTTTGCTTTGTCAATATCTCATTGATATGATTATGCTGTTCCGCCTCACTTACCAGCAATAATTGGCGTGGTGCTTCAAGCAATTTGTCACGCAGACGTGCCAGTTGAGCAGCAAACGCTTCCAAGTTGTTTTTATTTGTTAGGCTATCGTCAAGTTCCCTGAGCTTTTGTATTCCGAGTAAGCCATTCCAACGATGATATAAATTCCCCGCAGGATTGATACCGCTACCACAGGCGGTCATCACTAAATGATGTCCACGCCCCGTTATACTGTTATCGCTTTCTGCCCTTAATTGAGCCACTAATTCACGCAAACGGGATAATTCATCAAAACGGGCTTCTTCAAGTGTTTTGAGTAATAATCCAGAGAGGGCAGATTGATTACGCACGAGGGCTTTACCCGATAAACTAAATACGCCTTTAACTATCTGCCTATCAGAGACATTACCTCGTACTGATGCTTGTGCGCTGATGCCACCCGTTACTGCGGCTTGTTCAGCGGCGATTTCCCGATAATCCTTGTTGCCACAGCCAACTTCTGTGACGAAATCGCAAAATAAGGGGAGTATATCCACTAATTCTGCTTCTAAATCGGGTAAGTCGATCACAATGGTTTGATAAATCATGCCATTCGTGCCGCGTGCAAACCAAGTGGCAGGGCATCCATTGATTGGTTGAACCGTGCCTTCAGGGATTTTCAATTCATCGGCGATATCTGCTAAACCGACTTTCGGCAATAATTCGGGATCATCCTTTTGCTGTTGACGGGCATTTAAAGCGACTGTTTTTTCAATGACTTTGGCTTTATCCTCATCAGTCATGCTTTTTTGAAGGATTTCTAATCGCGTCTTTTCTTCGGCAATTTCCTGTTCCCCCAATTCAGTATCAGGTGCCATTACGACACGAACGCGGTGTGGATTATCTATGAGTAAACGCCGCGTTAAATTGGGTATAAAATCAGGATTCTGTATTTTCGCCCTGATTCTTGTTAAAACGGAATCAATATCTAAAAATGCCACGGGATCGCCCTTATGTATCATGGGAGATAAGGCATTGATGACTAAGCGCAAACCATAAGGAAATCCATCGCCTGTGATTTCTCGTTGATGCAATTCGATTTGATGTAGCACTGATTCCAGCATTTCCATCGGCACGCCTTTCTCAGCAACCTCATTGAGCACCTGAAAAATCAATCCTTCTACTGCTTCCGCCTGTTCAGGATTAGAGCCTTCTAAACCACAGATAAAACTGCATTCTCGACTACTGTCATCAATACCGCATAAGGGCGAGGGTGCTGTTCCTAATGACGTTGTTTCCAGAGCGTGACGTAGTGGTGAGGCACTGTTATTCAATAACACGCCTATCAATAAGCCAGCACTCATCATTTCATGGACATCAGTGCTTTTACCTAATAACCAGGCTAATACGATATGTGTTTTATTTTCAGTTTTCTCTTTGTTATCAATGGGATATAAATTAAGAGCCTCTTGTGGACGATCATAACGTTGCTCATCAGGGATTTGTAAATTCGTACAATCCCTCTTTTGAAAATGCCGCAAAGCACGTTCTTGAAAGAGACGTTGATGTGTCTCTGCTGGGCGATCCCCATACGTCATAAAAATCGCATTTGAGGGGTGATAATGGCTGGCATGAAAGGCTTTCAATTGAGCATGGGAGAGTTTTGGAATATCCTTTGGTTCGCCGCCGCTGTTGTAGTGGTAAGTAATTGTTGGAAATAGGTGAGTATGCACTGTTTGCCATAAACGCTGCACGGGCGAACTCAACGCGCCTTTCATTTCATTAAACACCACGCCTTTATAAACTAAGGGCGTATTTGAATCATCAGGGCTTTCAAATTCAACGCGATGTCCTTCTTGTGCAAAATCAAGGCTTTCCAGATTGGGAAAAAACACGGCATCTAAATAGACATGCAATAGGTTGTCGAAATCCTTCACGTTTTGGCTTGCAAAAGGATAAGCAGTCCAATCGCTACTGGTGAACGCATTCATAAACGTGTTCAAAGAACGGCGCGTCATCATAAAAAACGGATCACGCACGGGATAGCGTTGACTACCACATAAACTGGTATGTTCAAGAATATGCGCTACGCCTGTTGAATCTTCTGGCACGGTTAAAAACGCGACTAAAAACACGTTATTATTATCATCAGCGGATAAATGGAGATGCTGCGCCCCTGTCACGTTGTGGCGATATTCCTCAACATCAATATTTAAACTGGGAATTCGCGTTTCACGAATAAGGGTAAAATCAGGATGAGCCATGTAATGTCCTTAGTTTTAATGGTGAATGGTTTCGATTCGAGGCTAAAGTTTTTTTTAAAGAAAAAACTTTAGCCTCGAATTGAGTTTTTTGAAGAAAAACTCAAACCTCGAATGGTTAATAAAATACTAGAAACCGAGTTTTTTCAAAAAACTCGGAAAGTTCCACCGATTTCATCGGTGGCTATTCACATTTCACCCCGTTGGGGTTAGT
>JAOZSV010000477.1 GCA_029939505.1 Thiotrichaceae bacterium
CGAAACAAAAAGACAAAGGTGGGGATAGAAAATCAAAGAAGTATCGTGAGCAAATCAATCGATTCTGACCCCATTGTTTCTTAATTACCCCATTGTTTCTTAATTCATAATAATCGTCAATTGATTAAATTATTTTTTTTTTAGTCTGAACGATTTGCTGATATTAAATATAACTTATTGAATATTAATCAAAAGCTAAAAAAATGTCAATTATTTTAAATTAAGGGGTTGCTTTTTTCTGGTGATTTAGTATATGATTTTTTTTCGACTCGAATTGAGTCGGAAAATCGGATGGGTTTAGGAACGTGCATTAAATAATTGAGTCAATTTTGACTGCCCTTTGAAAAAATGGCTACAACCCACTTTTTTCACATTCAATGTTAAACTTTTTTGAAGGAAAATTTCTTGAAAATTATTTCAGGCACGTTCCTCAATATCGGTGCATAAATAATCGGGTATTTTAGAAAAAAAAATTTTTTTTGAAAGCGGTTTCTGAACTGCAAATAAAATCTCTGAAAATTGATGCTTGGGTAACCATTTATTTAATTTCTATTCCTAACAACGTTGTTCTTCTTAAAAAAGGTTGAATTATGTTAAAAATAATTAAGGGTTTTTCTATTGTTACCCTAACTGTATTGGCTTTTTCTCAATCCAGTATGGCGCGAGAATTTGCTGACATCTATACAGATTGTGGGATCGGAGCCATGATTGCACCAACAAATAGTGCTGTTGCCGCAGTCACTAATGTCACTTTTGATTTAGGAACAACCGCAATCACTTCAAACATCTCTTCTCCAGAGACTTGCAAAGGTGGGCAGGAAAGAGTCGCTGCATTCATTTATCAGTCATATTCCGCTTTGGAAAAAGATTTAGCAAGTGGTAGTGGAACATATCTTGATTCACTAATGACATTGGCTGGATATGATTCTCAAGCGCAACAAGAAGTTGAAATGTTACGCAGTGGTTTTGCCAAAATTGTTGCCAATTCAAGTTATGTTAATCAAAACCGTTTTGAAAAAGCGGAAGCGTTGTATAATTTGGTTATCAATGTATGATAACTGCTGGCATTTATGTTTAACTTTAGGGCAATCATAAAAGATTATCCCTAAACAGTTTGTAAGGGCAATTCTTTATGGTTGCCCTTTTTCAATTCAGATTACTCTACGTTCAAGTTTTTTATAAGTTTTTGATTTGTAAAGAGATATTATTTTAGCCGCTAAAATTCGCTTAAAAATCAATTCAAGACGTAACTACTCAGGGCAACCATAAAGGATTGCCCCTACAACATTTCAGCCTATTCG
>JAOZSV010000478.1 GCA_029939505.1 Thiotrichaceae bacterium
CTGAGGTTTTGGAAACCTCAGAGGTTTTTCGTCAAATACAAACCTCTGAGGTTTTGGAAACCTCAGAGGTTTTTCGTCAAACACAAACCTCAGAGGTTTTTCGTCAAACACAAACCTCAGCCATGTAGGCGTTGCACCGTCTTTTTGGTGCAACGGCATTTTTTTAATGAGGAAGCCGTTGCACGAAAAGGACTTTGCAACGGCCTACTTAACTAATAAATTGCCTGTGTCGGGTTACTTTGCGGCGCAAAAAAATCTAACCCTACCTACTTAACTGTTTCTATAAATCCACGAATCATTTAGGATCAGTATATAAATAAAGTACGCCCTATTTTTCCACCGCAAAAGACAAGGAAGTAATACTGCCATTGCGTAAAACTTCCAAATCAATTTGATTCGCCGTTGCAAGCTGTTGTATAACGCCTAATCCTTTGAGTGGAGAATCAAGTTTAACCCCATTAACGCTTGTCAGTATATCACCCGCTTGCAAATTAAACTGTGACAATAGGGCAGTTTCTCTGCCCGGTTTTAAGCGATAGCCCACAAAACGGTTTCCTCGATTCACGGGAGAAATTCGTATTAATTTAATTAAAGCGTTTGGATTCGTTTTTAATTGGCGTTGGTAATTTCCTAATAATTTTTCAGGGCGTTCATAGCTCCGCCTTTTACCCCGTCTCATTTTTTTATCCCTTTCAGTAAGAGATTGACTTTTATCGCTACTTTTTTTCTTCTTATTAAGAAAATGCAAAGTTTCATATCGCCCATTTCTAAGCAAAATCACCTTTTTAGGAGAAATTTCATGGAGTATCACACCATTGGGTAAAGATTGCCCAATGTGGTAAGCCGCACTTTTGCCATTTTTCGCCGCAATCATTGCTCTCGAAGTTTGTGAATTAGAGCTATAGTAAATTCCCTGTAATTTTAAATTGAGTTTAGTCTCAGGGGGCGTTTTTTTTTGCCCTGTCATTTGCGAGTGATTAATCTTGGGTTTGCCAAACAAAAGGGCAGAAAGTAATGTAGAAGTATTAATTATCGGCAGAGAAAATTCTGATTGAATTTCTTGGTGAAAAATTTTGCCCGGAATTTGCGTATTTAAAGGTACAGTATAAAATAAGAAGAATAACTGTATCGTGCTATAACCAAGTATAGCGGCAAGCATAATATTAATAATCACGCTTAATAGTTTAGAAAGGATTAACATAATGGTGAATGATGAATGGTGAATGGTGAATTAAGAGTTGAAACATTGGAGTACAACGCTTTAGCTTTGTATTTTGGAGTACAACGCTTTAGCTTTGTAT
>JAOZSV010000479.1 GCA_029939505.1 Thiotrichaceae bacterium
ATGGTCACGAAATAAAATCCCTGTATTTGAAATAAATAATTTCGTGTTGTAAAATGCAAAATCATATTAACTTTAAAAATAAAGAACATTTATGTTTATAAAATATAGTGATGAAATAGAAAAAGACATGCGTTCTCTTTACGAGAGTCTTTCAGAGAAAGATAGACGACGCTATGCAGCAATAGAAGCCAAAAAACGGGGACATGGCGGAATAGTCTACATTGCGACATTGTTGTGATGAAAAAACGATCCGCAAAGGAATTAAAGAGTTTGCAAATAAGGAAAGTTTGGAGCAAACAACCATCAGACGTTCAGGTGGAGGAGGTAAACCGACAATACCAAATACTCCAGATATTGATGAAATCTTTCTGGAAATTTTACGAGAACATACCGCAGGAGAACCAATGGATGAAAAGGTTAAATGGACTAACTTCACCCGCGGCGAAATACGTGAAAAGTGGCGTAAAAAAGGTATAAAAGTCAGTGTTAATCTCGTTAAGAAATTACTAAAAAAACACGGTTTTGTCAAGCGTAAAGCATTGAAAAAGACATCAACCGGACAAAATAAAAATAGAGATCAGCAGTTCAAGAAGATAACAAAATTGAGAGCGAAATATGAGAAGAGTGATAACCCGATTATCAGTATTGATGCAAAAAGAATCCATTGGAAATTTATATAGAGATGGACATCTTGAAACCACTTTCGAGGTTTGAGTTTTTTGAAGAAAAACTCAAACCTCGAAAATAATAGAAGTTTTTGATCATGATTTTCCAAATTTAGCCGAGAAAAAAGTGACTCCATATGCGATATACGATTTAAAAAATAATGAATCTTATGTAAATATCGGCACGAGTTGTGATACGAGCGACTTTGTATGTGATTCCATTAAGATGTGGTGGAATACGATAGGGAAACGTAAATTTCCCAATGCGAATTCAATTTTAATATTAGCTGACGGTGGCGGTAGCAATGGCAGCAGACCTCATGTATTTAAAGAAAGTCTACAAAACTTGTCAACTGAATTAAATATCGAATTGAGAATGGCTCATTATCCTCCCTATACTTCAAAATGGAACCCATTCGAGGTTTGAGTTTTTCTTCAAAAAACTCAAACCTCGAATAGAACACCGAGTCTTCCCGCATATAACCCGTTCTTTGTCAGGTGTCATTTTACTTAACATACCAATGTTAAAAGAATTAATAAAAAAGACAAAGACAAAAACAGGATTAAAAGTATTTGTCCGTGTTAGTAAAAAAGTATATAAAACAGGAAAAAAGGTTGCAAGTGATTTTTATAA
>JAOZSV010000480.1 GCA_029939505.1 Thiotrichaceae bacterium
TTGACCACCATTTTATTTGGTGTATGACGCTTCGCTTATACACCCTACGCTTGCTGTATATGTTTGATTGATCAATTGTCTTATGTAGTCTTATGTAGGGTGCATAAGCGATAGCGTCATGCACCACTCATATTTTGACTACCATTTTATTTGGTGTATGACGCTTCGCTTATACACCCTACGCTTGCTCAAGGACAAATTGCTGAGTATTTCATTTATGACCGTTCTTGTCACCCATAACGTCAAACATTTTAAACCCATTCAAGATGAAGAATGCCATGTTGAAAGATGCCGTCCATGAAATGGTTTTAGCCTATCATCAGCAAAATAAGGAAATTCCGTTAGGAAATAGTTTGATAGAACAACTGCCAGTGGAGATTCAAAATGTCTGTCAAGCGGCGTAATTTAATTAAGTACTTTGAAATACATGGATTTTATATACACTGCAAATAGTCAAGTTAAGCACAACTTCTTTCTGAAACAATAAGGTTTTTTTAGTTTGGCTTGCTCAAGGGTTTATTATGGTATAATAATCGTTACTATTTGAATTTGAAAGGTTATTTTTATGGTTTTGCAAGATATTATTGTTGATATTCATGCTCTGAAAGAAGATTTGGAAATGTATGAGCGTAAATACGGAGTTCTCACAGAAACATTTTATGAATTGTATTCAAATGGCATTGAACCAGAAGATGATACATGGGTATTAGATTGGGCGGATTGGGCAGGTGTTTATCAACTACTCAATCGTCGTCAAGAACAATATTGTAAAACCATTGAAATATTGAAATCTCAAACCCAATCATTACTTGAAGTTATAGGAAAAACCGCACGCCATATTCCCATTTCAGTCACTTCGTCGCTATGAGCATTTTGTTTATACATTGCAACAGGATTTTCCTTCTATAAAACGCTCAAATCTCATTGTGGTAAAACGGGGTAAACATATTGCTCAATTACGAGGCGAATTGGTGTTTGAACAGGGTTTTCGTCTCACTGTAAATGAGCGTTTATCAGAGGAAGATAATGGTGTTGTAATAATATCTTACGGGTACGAATTTTGGCATAATGGGGAGAAAATTTCTTGGTATGATTCGCAACCACATCCAAACACCCCAACTCTAGCAAGTACACATCCCCATCACAAACATGTCCCTCCCAACATCAAACGAAATCGTATTCCTGCACCAAATATGAGTTTTGAACGTCCTAATTTGGACGCATTAATTCAGGAAATTGAGGTGTTATAGTTCTTCGCAGATGAAAAGGTATTTTTAAAAAAATCATATGTTATAATAA
>JAOZSV010000122.1 GCA_029939505.1 Thiotrichaceae bacterium
TTGGCGAATCAAGAAATCCGATTTTTTCCAAAAATCGGATTTCTAAACTCGTTTAAGGGCAAAAAAAACCTGTCAGGTTTGAGATTTGTGACTTTGGCGAATCAAGAAATCCGATTTTTGGAAAAAATCGGATTTCTAAACTCGTTTAAGGGCAAAAAAAACCTGACAGGTTTGAGATTTGTGACTTAGGCGAATCAAGAAATCCGATTTTTGGAAAAAATCGGATTTCTAAACTCGTTTACGCTTACTGGCTTAACTTCAGTGATTTATAATCACATCAATCGTTTTCAAATTATAGACAATTGTGCCATTTTCTAAACGATACCCAAAATAGAGTTTCAGCACCCCCATAAAATCAAATTCTCCCGTCAATATTTCCACTTCTTCAACACGCTTTAAAGAATCAACCTCTTTAAATGTCACCAAGTTAGCCATTTCTTCATCCCAAAGATGAATTAAATTTTGGCTATCTTTCATATAAAAGCGCGGCTTACTCTTAGGAGATGTTAATGGGCTATAAGCGGCGCAAACTAAAATATCAGCCGTTTCTCCAACATCGGCGGGATCAACACGAATACGAGCATGAATGGTGATTTTTTCAAAACGAGACAATGTGAACTCTGTTTGAAATTCACCCTCATTGAGAAAGCCACCCCCTATTAGAAGGGCATTTGTATTCACTGGCTCCCCAGTCGAATTGATAGCTATCGCCTTCTCCATCTTGATAACGCCTTCTCCAAGCGTGACATTTTTCCCCAATTTGACATTTGAGCCGAGAAACAGATGAGAAAGATAACTATTCTTCCCAACATAAAGCGATTCCAACAGGGCAGGGTATTGACTATCTCCCTCAATATTCCCATGCAAAGTGCCATTGAAAATAGATGTGTGAGGCATTAGGGACAGATTTTTAAAATAACCACCGACTTTACTGTTATTAATAATCGTGCCTGACAGGAACCCGCCTGTGATAAAACCACCACGAAATTCAAAGTCAGCAAGTATGCCTTCATTAATAAACTGCCCTGTCAGAATACCTCCCGTTAATGTTGATTTTGGTTTAATCGTGAAATTAGAAACCCAGCCATCATTCTCAATAACACCCTCTAAGGTGCCACCGGCAATGATGGCGTTTTCACCCACCACTAAATGCGTTATCGTTAGTCCCTTTGCATTGCATGAAGACATTGCCTCACCTTTGGTAGAACAAGAAGGCAGCCCGTATGATGATGTCGTCGTTGTCACAGGTTGTTCTATCTCTGGATGAGAAGCCTCTGTCGGCTGATCTTCAGTAACAGGTGGTTGCTGTATATCGTTTCCCCCAATAACAGGCGGTTGCTGTATATCGTTTCTCCCAGTAACAGGTGGTTGCTGTATATCGTTTCCCCCCGTGACAGGTGGCTGATCGTTTCCCCCAGTGACAGGTGGCGGGGAATTATCTAGCAGATCATCATTTGAGGGCGGAGTAACCTGTGGATCAGTTTGATCACTTGGATCATTATCAGCAATGATTACCGTCGCTGTTTTTATATTGCCCAAGATCGCACCTGTGACTTCCGACAACGTGAGAGTGAAAGTTTCCTGCTCTTCAAATTGACTGTCATTTATGATAGTGACTGGCAATTCTATCTCATTGCTCTCCCCCGCTTTCCAGGTGAGAGTACCACTGGTTGCGTCAAAATCTTCCCCAGCAGTGGCAGAGCCATTACTGGTTTCATATTTCACCGTCACTTCACCATCACTGCCGTTTAAGCGTTGAACCGTGACAGTAATAGGGCTATCGGCATTTTCATTCACTTCATAATTTTCTTGAGAGAATTGTATTTCACCTGGGTTTGAAATGACAGATTGCGGATCATCATCGACAATTGTCACTTTTTGCTGAACAGTAAAGGCATCCACCAGCATAGCAACTTCTCCACCGGTAACGACAAAAACATCCCGCGTCGTCGTTGTCGCCTCCTCATCAATTGAAATATCAGCAGAGAGTGTCGTTAGATTGATAACCGTAATTGAAGATACTGTGATACCTGTACCCAAATTGACTTCTGTCGTATCTTGCACAAACTGTGTATTTTCACCGGTTATTTGCAATGTGAACTGTTCACCTTGTTTCGCTTCTGTTTTATCCAGTGTCACCGTCGCAGCAGAAAAAACAGTAAACCCCTTTAAAAAGCTGACGGTTTCAGCCCCCGTCGTGACATAAACATCATACGAACCGGGTGTCGCGTTGTCGGCAATTTTAATGTTTGCGGTCGCCTGAGTTTGGCTGTTCACTGTCGTGGATAATACTTCAATACCACTCCCTTCCAGAAATTTGACTTCGGTATCCGCAGAAAAGGACGTACCACTCCCCGTCACTGTGACATCAAGTGTGTTCCTTTGCCGCCCATACCAAGGCTCCACTGCCATGATGCTAGGCGGTAGCACACCTTCTCCGATGACCCGTAAAATACCGACTTGCGTGTTTCTGGCCACTTCTGCACCCGTTGTCACCGTGATATGATGAAGGCCATCTTGCGCAGTATCATTGATATTCAAAAAAACCGTCATAGAAGTCGGGTTATTTACCGTTTTACTGCTCACAGTAATACCCGCATCCCCAAAATCAATCACAGAATCATCACTAAAATGAGTATCCTGCCCATACACTGATAGGGCATAGTGACTTAAGGGCTTCGGTACACGACTGGGCGTAATACTCAATATTTCTGGATTGCCCGATGGGGCAATCACTTGAAGTACACCTGTTCCTGTGGCAACTTCTTTTTCTCCATCAGGCAATTGGGTTTCGACACTGACATCATAAAACCCAGTGGGCGCATCAGGTGGAACCGTCACATTCACAACCATTTCAGTGGGTTGCACATTGCCGCCCGAATTAACCACAACCCCTCCGCCTATAGTCACACCATCAAGACTTGAAGCATTGAAATGTGCATTGGGCGCAGTAATTGTTAGATCAACGGTACTGCCTTGGGGTAATTTTCGAGGCGTGACATTTATAATCGTCGGTTGAATCGTGGACAATAAAGTATTTTCCACGGCGTTTTCAAAAATATCATCAAAATTGGGATCATCCTTATTCAAAATGATACAAGTATCAGCAATTTCACAAAACACCATGGAAGAGTTCGCATCGGCTCTGATGGGCAGAGTCATTGCTAAACCCATAAACAACCAACAACACGTTTTAAGATAAAAAATCGGTTTTGACATTTTAAATACTCCTTATAAGTCGTTATAAGTGCCACTGCATAAATAATCGGATATTTATAAACCCCGTTTTTTGAAAAAGTTTATCGCCTCGAATAAAATACCTGAAAATTTATGCTTCAGTACTTAAAAAAAGTTTGGGAATTGCAACATTTTTTGGGTGGGATTGCTGGTTTAATTTAATAACAACGTTTCCACAATTTCATTCAGAATTTTGTAAGAAAAAGGAGCCGTTATATTTGACGATGGCTGTTTATCAGGATTTTTACCATGAGCAATCCAATCTCTATAGGCTAAAATTTGTTTGGCTTGTCCAATCATATGTGAATTAGTCGTGAATAAAGTTTTTTTAAGTAAATCTAAAATTTGGTTAGGCTTCCAAAATTCGACTTCATCACAAAAATACGCATAGATTGGATTGGCTAAAACATTCGGTTGAATTGCTTGTAATGTTGCTCCTTTTTGTTGTAAATAAATTCGGACAAAACGTTCATAAGTTGACCATAAAGAGAGAACAAACAAATCTTCTGTTATTTCAGCACTTTGGATAATACTTGTTTCTGCGTCGGTTATACTTTGTAACCGAAGATGCGTTTTTTTAAGTAATATCACT
This sequence comes from Thiotrichaceae bacterium, assembly GCA_029939505.1. Classification (GTDB taxonomy): domain Bacteria; phylum Pseudomonadota; class Gammaproteobacteria; order Beggiatoales; family Beggiatoaceae; genus QNES01. The sequence goes on from JAOZSV010000122.1 coordinate 3,830, forward strand.
TTATCTGGATGGTTGATGGCTTCTTTGGCAATTCTAAACGCATCTTTTGAAGCATTATAAGCGTCCCATACAGGCTTGAGTGGATTAGAACTCATAGTCACTTACCAATGTAATCAGATCACGTAGTAATTCTTTATCAATAGCATTTGCTCTATCAAGACGGCTATCTTCTACCCAATACCAACTATCCTCCTTAATACCCTTAAACATCGGCTTTTTAAAAAATTGAGTCGTGTTTTCAGGCAGAGGCCGGTAACTATAAGGACCACCATCCACCATATAGGTAATATGCTCTCTCCCAAATCCACCTTCAATATCAACTAAACCTTCTGCTAAAATCACATACGCACCCTTTGGCTTAATTTTAGCCAATTCTTTACCCGCTTGAGTGCTAATTGACAATGAAGGTACGGTATAATGTCCAGTAAATTTCTCAACAATTTCAATGTTTTGCTGTTTTACTGCAACCGATTCCTCTTTTAACCAATTCTTGATATGGCCAAACAATTGATTAACTCGGTTTAAATAAACCTGTTTTTTCTGTTCGGCTAATTGGTATTCTTCTGCTTCGTTTTCAGCGATCATCATGTTGTTTAGACTCCGATTGGGAAGCCTTGAGATCAATCTCAAGGCTTAAAGGGCAAGTAGGATTAAGGGCAAAACCTGCTTTGAGGTGTTCGATAACCAGCAAAGCGTTGGGTGGGTAGTGGGTAGGGTCAATGTCATTAAGTTAAGCCTTGGAGTCCATTCGAGGTTTTAGTTTTTCTTCAAAAAAAACTCAAGTCGAGGCTAACGTTTTTTTTAAAGAAAAAACGTATCTTCTCTAAATTCTGTGGAAAAAACCTGACAGGTTTGTGCCAGTTTACCCACACTTTTTGAGAAGATACAATATGTACCTATTATTGTATTTGAATCTATTTTCCTTAACAGATGTATCACATCTGTTAAGTCTGGTTTATTGAGTTTTCAGTCATAATGACGCTAAAAATTCCCAGTAATTTATCTACTTCACGAATATAATAGTCATCTTTGTCCACCCGCAAGATTTTATCTCGGTAATCCAGAAATTTCCAGACCGTACCAGTGGTAACACAACCATAAATTGTGCTTATCGTTGTGTTTTCTCTTTCGTTGAACAAACGGGCGGCTATCATTTCAGCCATACATTGTGGAATGCCTGCGTTCATATTTTCATTTTTGGCTTCCACCAGCATGACCAGCGGTGCAGTTAATGCCAGTTGTTCTGATGACTGGCTGAGGATAAAGTCACATACGCCATTTAAACCTTGTTCTGGTTCCACATTTAAAGACACGCCTGAAAACAAACTGATCCGTTGCGCTTGTTTAACTGAGGCTAATATCGGCGCAATGATAAATTCAGAACGCGCTTTTTCTGTTCCGATAGCATGGGCTAGTGGTACCCAATTTTTTAGCAGTTCGCTGAGAAAATCAGGTACCACATTGACTGGGGTATCAGCAAATAGTGCTTGTTCTTCTTCAATCTTGACTTCAAAATTGGTTTTGATGTCTTTTAGAGTAAAGTCACTGTAAGCCATAATTATTTTGTGCTGTAAAATTCTGCGTTCCTAAATAGATTCTCAAACTAAGTCCGGTTTGTACGACGCAGAGCGTCGAGAAAGGCATTCCCAACCAGAGGTTGGGAACGATAAAAAAATTAGGTATGATTAATCACCTAATGGGTTTAAATGTCGTTACAATCCGCAATCTTCGATCCCAAGTGTTTCCAAAAACTTGAGATCGAAGTGCTTATTTTAGTCCGCCGTTGGTAGATTCCAACTATCTCTATTAGAACAATCACCCGTTATTATCGCGTTGAAGATAATCTCTTTGGCTGTGAGACGCTCAGAGATTCCAGCAACATCAGCCTTTTCATACGGAGACGCATCAGTAACGAAGAAAATCGTACCGCCTTCCTTCACATGAGTGATGGCAACGTCAAGGGCTTCAACAGAGGCTTCAGGGCATGTTCCGCCGCCAGAGGCTTCCATATTGTCTATGGCAGTTTCCACCAGACTTAGATCAGTCGTCACCGCTTTTACCGTGACTTCATCTCTAAAGACCACTAAAGCCGTGAGTGGGAATAGGCTCTGATCAATCTTAGCAATGAAGTTTTTCACCGCATTTTTGGTGCCATTCATCTCTTGCTGCATACTACCAGTCACATCAATGACAAAGGCTATATCCACCTGATATTCTGGTGGGATGATTACCTTGGTACGCTCTCTATCTGTATGAGCAGAATACTCATTCGCGGTTACTTTGGCATCGTGTGTCAGCAGTAAAATGCCTGGATTCTTAAGCACTTCATCAAAGCTAACGATAGCATGGCTTAGAGCATCTGCATTATCAACGCTCAAGTCAGTCAGCGAACAAGTCAACGTAGGCAGGTTGCTGGTATCGCACATACCATAGTCGCTGTTCACTGATTGCAGTTCAACACCATTCGGTAGCGTAATCACCAATTCAACACCCGTCGCTGCACTCGGTGCTAATGAACTAAGTACAACATCCACCGTGCAATGCAATTCGCCTTCTGGCATCACTTTCCTGGGTGTGCAATTGCAGGAGGTAGATAGATGTGGCGTGATGTAAACACCCCTCTTATGAACATCTGCTGGGTACTCATTGGCGGTAACAGTTGCCGTGTTCACCACTGATTGATTAGCATTTGGGTTGCTAACGACCAATTTCACTCTGGCAGTCGCGCCCGATGTTAAGTCTGGCAAGGTGCATGTCATGGTGTTGGCATCGCATTCGCCGCCATCCAATGCTTCAATGGAAACAAGGCTAAAGCCACTTGGCAATACATCAGTCAAGACAACACCCGTTGCCGCTTCACTACCCCCATTGGTAACGGTGGCAATAAATGTGATGTTTTCACCTTGTTTTGGAGTCCTTGGTTCCACGACAACTTTTACGTTGAGGGCGGATAAGGGCTTCATAACCACTTTCTGTGTGAACTCATCATTACCGAGCGCAAACTCAACGGGTGCAAAGGTGTAAGCCTCTTTACTCGCTGTAATGGTGTATTCACCTTCCTGCATATTGGCTATTTTCCAATTGCCAGCATCGTCAGTTATTACAGTTTTATCACCTACTTGTACCGTAACACCGACAACGGGATTGCCAGCTTTGTCGCGGATTATGCCAGAGGCGGTGTATTCACCTTTGATAACTACTTTAGCTTCAAGATTTAACGTCACATTTTCACCGTTCACCACAAAATCTTTGGGCGCTATGGTGTAGCCATCTTTGCTGGCAACGACAGTGTAGCCGCCATCCACTATACCTATGATTTCCCAACTACCATTGGCATCAGTCGTGACGATTTGATCGCCTACTGTGATAGTGACTTCTGCAACGGGTTTGTCTGTTGTGTCTTTGACAGTGCCGGTAACATTATATTCCTGAGCAGCACCCTCGCTAATCACACGTATACCTAGAATTTCACTGATTTCAGGATCGCCTTGTGAGGTTGCCATTATAGTGAGGATATTTTCACCTGACTCTTGAGGCAAAGTCACATCAAAAGACAGTGATTCCTTCTTCAGACTTTCCACTTTAACAGTATTAGGCAAGTTACTGAGCGACCATCCGGCTGTATTACCTAAAGTTAGAGTGTAAGTGTCCTCTGTAGGACCATTGTTAAGGATACTCAAACGAACAGCTATAGTCGTTCCTGCTTTACCCACCATGTGTTGTTCACCATTCAAAGCTAGCCGGTAAAGGATTTTAGCCTGTTCAACATTGATAACAGGGGCTTCGGCAAGGTCAGCAAAAATAACACCTTCATCTAACAAGATGTGGTCAGCGAAAATTTCTACTTTTTCAGCCGCTTTGAACACCTTACCACTGACACCACGTAGATCAATCACACCACCTTTTCCTACAGCAAGGGTAATGGTTTTATTAGCAGACACTGCACCTTCTACGAGTCCTTCTAAATCCATGACCCAATCACCAGGACCAAATATTTCCACATGGTCTGAACCTTCAAAGCGTGTGTTGCTATCAGCTTTGAGAGTAGTTGGATCCCAACGGGTTGTACTTCCTGTACACCCTATCATAACACCCAACTGATTTGCAGCGTTAAAGGTTGCATCGCCACCATTGCCTGATCGTGAACCGTTAATGTTATTTCCAGGACAAGATGTAGAATTATTAGGAAAAGGAGCAGCGTAACCCGGACGATTGTAAAAATCACCAGTATCCCAGCATCCTGGTTCATCTACATGTCCACCACAACCACCTTTTAATGTACCTGTATTGGTAGAACCTGCTAAATCATTTACATTTATTGTCAAGAAACCACCGCGTCCACCAACACTGGTTCCATGTACATAACTTGAGCCAGGTCCTCTGCTATCACCATCACCACCAACACCACCTGTTATAAGACCTTTATTGGTGAAAGTATAGCTATTAATTTCCACTTTTCCGCCGCTCTCACCAACAGAAGGAAATCCATATCCTATTTGACGAGCATTATATTGTCGTACCCATGTCCCCAAATTGCTTTGGTGAGTACGGGTTTGAGCGGCAGGAATACCAGGAATAGGAGGAATGAAGGTATATGTCCAACTGCCTGGACTATTATCACCTAAGCATTTCCAAGTGGAATCATCACCACCTCGTCCGCCATAAATATTCCCTTCATTGACAAATTTGTCAGCCATAATGACAACATTTTTAGCAGGAGTTGCATGTACATATTTGGAAGCATTATTGGTCCCTGTAGGACAACCACCATCATTACCATCAGCACCACGAATCTCCCCCTTATTGAGAACAATACCAGAAGCCATAACAAACAGTTCTGCTCCTGCGGTACTTATCAACTTACCATTTTGTTCAATACAAAGGTTAGTTGTGTCCACAAAATCAGTTGTCACTGTATGCCCCACAAGAATGAGAGCAATATCTCCATCAACAGGAGCTTGTGGTGTCCAACCACCAGCACCATTAGAAGTAACGGTAGGTACTGCACAAGGCGTATCTTCAGTGACAATTACAGCCCTTTCATACGGACGATAGTTATGTTTAGTCACTACCACAGAGACTTGTTCGCCAATGGCAAGAGATTTACTGAGAGAGACATTGCTAATGCCATTTACAGACATTGTCTTACCCAGAATTTCACCATTTTCGGCATTCGCCTTAGAAATAGCTATCAAGGCCCCTGCTGTATTCACATTGACATCAATAGAAGTTGCACCCTCAACAACACTTGCATCATGAGAAATGGTAAGTGTTTGTGGTACATCAGTCCAAATTTCCATTGTGGGATCACCAAACCAATGGAACATTTCAAACTCAGTCTTTCTTTTGACATCATTTGAGTATTTATTGGCCATATAAAGCTTGCCATAATTCAACACAGCACCCATTTCCCAAATAGGATTCGCATTAGGTGTAGATGGCTCAAAAGTAGGCCAAATTGCATCCATCCATCCCCATACTAAGCGATCATTTGCGTTACTATAGGAAACACGAGTGGCAGCGATTATTCCAACCGCTCCACCTCCAGAATTTCTTTCCCAAGCCTCAGAAAAATGAAGAGTACCAGAAGAAGTTGCAGCACTTGCCGGATCAGTTTCATTATCAAACCAACCGGTTTCACAATTGACGCTCCAAACTACGGGTAACTTATCTCCATTTGTTAGAGCTGAAACATCAGCTGGCGTGTATCGAGGATCACCCCAACCAATAGTTTTATGACCATGATCTCTGTGTGTAACTAGGAATCTTCCTTGGTTAATGGCTGTTTTTATATCATCAGCATCACCATCCCAAGAGAATCCAGGTTTTTTTAGATAAGCAGGAACAGCACTTCCAATGTTACCAGCTGGCCCACCACTAAAATATTTTCCCCAAATTAATGGAGTAACATCAGATTCTGTATAATAAATACGGTCAACAGAATAGGCTTCGTTTTGAAGATGTAAGACCACATCTTCTGAAGTCATAGCAAATCTACGGTTATCACGGCCATCTTTAGGAAGCCAAGGACGATCTCTATCTTGAAAGTATGTCGCCACTGTAGCTTTCTCATAGAATGTATTATCCACGACTACGGCTTTTTCATAACCAATTATGTCATTAACTCGGTTATTGGCTTGAGTAAGTGTATCTACAGAAAGTCTTCCTAAAAATATATCAGGATAATAATCAGTACCATCTACGGTAGCATAGTACAAGTCCGTTCCAGTGAGAAATCCATGATAAGGATGGACAGTTTCATAATGAGTAGGAATAAACTCTGCATCACCAATGAACAACACATAACTTGGAGGTGGCTTTGAAGCCGTTGCTGATGTATAAGCATCCTTTATGTATTGTTGAATAACCGATGCAGTACTCCCAATTTCTGCGGTTGTTTTCACTGTAGTGTGAATTCCACGTTTGATTTTCCACGCTGCTAACGTTTTAGCTGCCGCCAAAAAATTAGGATGCGTGATAATCAATAGAGAATTATCAGCTTCATAAGCTGAATCAGCATCACCTACAGAAAGAGCAGTAGAACCATTTAACAGAAGTGGCATAAATAACCGTTCATGCGAAGGTGTAAGTACCTTGTCATCCGTAAAGTTGTCAACACCCTCATCAAAGGATACTTTAATCCGTATGTTAGAATAAACTCGTAACGTTTGGGTAACTGGATTAAATTGTACCGGAAATATTCGTAATGCTGCGATAGATGTACCACGAATAATTGCAGGATCATTCAATATAGCAATATCTGCTGGATAAAATTCATCGCGTCCATATACTTCCGCATCTTTCGTAAAAATTGGTGGCGGTGCATCATCAAGTAAACTTTCATCAGGCAATAGCTCTTGTGCAGGATAGATGTTGTATCCTTCAATTTCTTGAACATCAAAGTCAACTACTTGCACTTCTGCTACTGCTCCATTTGGAACAGCAATCAACCGACTGAACATTGGTAATTCTGGTTTACCAACCTCTGACATAGATGATTCCTGTAAAAGATTAAGCTGATGATAAATCGAATCATCTTCCGTCAATTCACCAACAATTGTGCCGGGGATGTTAAATTCTACTATTAATTCCTGAGAATCAGTTTCAGGCACGTTAAGCGTTGGAGGAGTTTCCTCAAGAATAGGATTAACTGCATCAAAAGCTATCCAATCTCCTGACGGTAGAACTTTAACTTCTACTTGGTCAACACTCGTTCCTTCATGATTATCTTTAACAGTCAAAGAGACCATAAAGTTACCAGCTTTTAGATAAACATGAGATACATTTTGAAGGGTAGCAACATCACTACCGTCACCAAAATTCCATTCAAAGGTATGGGTATCATCAAGATCAGGGTCAACCACACCACCATTAAACTGAACTTGTTCACCAACATGGGCTGTAATATCTTCACCCGCATTCGCTGTGGGAGCAGTATTAGGCTTTGTAGTCACCACTATATCAACATTAGCAGTACCTACCGCTTCATTGCTATCAGTAACGGTTAAAGTAACAGTGTAATTGCCAGATGCAGAATAAGCATGGCGAGTTTCTATACCATTTGCTACGTCACCGTCGCCAAATTGCCATTCAATAGTATGAACATCACCTATATCAGGATCCACAAAATTCCCTGTAAAGGTAACTTCGCTACCTTCTTGCACATTAACTGTGCTTGAGGTTATACTCACTTGTTGTGGAGCAGTATTTTGAGGTGGTTCTTGTATTGGAACGTTTTGATCTCGGATACCAATATCCACTACCGTAGGTTTATCTGGAGTAACAGTCACTGTGTAGGGACGCATTCCAGTACCTTCTACCGGCGTTGTTTGTATCCACTCAGGTGCTATGCGGCTCCAAATCATAAAATCTCCGCTAGTACCTTGAGTGTCAAAAGAGTAATTACCACTCGCATCCGTTGTCACTGTAGTGGTTCCTATACCCCCACTCATTGAACGAATGTAGATGGTTTCGTTTGCTAACCCTTGCTCATTTGTGTCTCTAACACTATTAGCGTTTACGTCATTAAACTTAACGCCTTGAATCGTGGCAGCGAGGCTAGTTGAGGGCAATAGACTACCTATAGCCAATGACCCTACCATTGCAAAAGAGGCAAGATTACTACGCCATATTTTTTGATATGGCATTAATCTTGCATTGTTTACTAGAGGGTTTCTAAGTTGTCGGTTCATTAGTTTTCTCCTAAATATCGACAAAATACAATGATATAAAAGATGAATTAGCCAAACTTTTCGAGGGTACTGGCAAATTCATCGCCGTTTTGGGAGTATATAGTATCAATCACCCCCGCACCTTACCCCACTCGGAAAACCGAGAGGGCATTTCCAATGCTTATGAAAACATCTTATGTTCATAAGTGTCAATAGAAAAATAATGAAAATTGCTAATCCCTAATTAAATCAAAGAATTACAAATTTTCGTCCTACCGAAATTACCAAAACTGGTCATCTCGGCACCCCTATAAAACAAATTGTCGGTTAAACTTATCAGGCTTTATAAAACAAACCCTCAAAGCAGCCATCCGACATCGCTTGAAACTTGGGGGGGTGTTTCAAGTGACTGTGCAATCTGATAACTTGATTAAAACTTTGACCAAAAATCATTTTGACCCTTCTAACATTTTGTGAAAAAAAAGTCAAGCATTTTTGAAATTTTTTTATCATCAAAATAGACTTTAAGCGATTTTAAAGGCTGTGATTGATATAAAAAATTTAAAGGTTCATTTTTATTAATTGTTAATTATTAATTGTTAATTAAGGAATTTTTTGCCCTGTTTCTAAAACAGTTGTCAGTTAAACTATCTGCCACCCAACATTGAAACTTGGTGGCAATGTGCAAACTAATCACTCACCACGGTGTCCAAAGCTAAAGCGTTGTATTCCAAAAGCCCTTTTGTCCAATTAGCTTTGGGTGTTTTTTGGAGTTCAACGCTTTAGCTTTGGACGTATTTTGGAGTTCAACGCTTTAGCTTTGAACGTATTTTGGAGTACAACGCTTTAGCTTTGGCGGTGACAAAATGACTAGTTCAAAGCGAAAGCGTTGGATTTCTGTTCCCAAAGCGAAAGCGTTGGACTCCTGTTCCCAAAGCTGAAGCGTTGGACTCCTGTTCACAAAGCTGAAGCGTTGGACTCCTGTTCACAAAGGAAGTAGGTCGGGTTAGATGGCGCCGCAAAGTAACCCGACCGACCCAGCTTCAGATTTGGCAATCGGTCATTTGGTCACGTCCAAATCTAAAGGTTTGGACTCCAAAATACGTCCAAATCTAAAGGTTTGGACTTCAAAATACGTCCAAATCTAAAGGATTCGAGGTTTTAGTTTTTTTGAAAACTAAAACCTCGAATGGACTCCAAGGCTTCACTTAATGACGATCCTACGCTTGCCTCAGCTTTGGGCGTTTTTTGGAGTCCAACGCTTCAGCTTTGGGAATAATTTGTTCTGTGCCAAAAATCGGTGACAAAATGTTCTAACTTCTGCTGAACAATCGCCTCTTGCAATCCCCGCATCAGTAGTTGGTAATAGTGCAAATTATGCAGCGTATTCAAATGCGTTCCTAAAATTTCTCGTGCCTTATCTAAATGGTGTAAATAGGCACGGCTGTAATTTTGACAGGTATAACAATCACAGTGAGAATCCAACGGTGCGGTGTCTTGCCGATATTGACTATTACGAATACGCACTATACCGGAATGAGTGTATAAATGTCCATTACGCGCATTGCGGGTAGGTATCACGCAATCAAACATATCTATACCAGAATAGACGGCTTCAACAATATCCGCTGGCGTTCCCACACCCATAAGATAACGCGGTTTATCTGAGGGCATTTGCGGGGCGAGATTCGCCAAAATGCGCCGCATGTCTTCTTTCGGTTCTCCCACCGATAATCCCCCAATGGCATAACCGTCAAAATCAATGTCTATCAAGCAGGCTAAAGATTCTTGCCGCAAATGTTCATACATCCCGCCTTGTACAATACCAAATAATGCGGCGGGATTATTACCATGAGCGACTTTGGAACGTGCGGCCCAGCGTAAAGATAATCTCATAGAATCAAGGGTTTGTTGTTCAGTCGCGGGATGGGGCGTACATTCATCAAATATCATTACAATGTCTGCACCTAAAACGCGCTGTACTTGCATAGATTCTTCTGGTCCTAAAAAGACTTTATCCCCGTCGATTGGAGAACGAAATGTCACCCCCTGTTCAGTAATTTTTCGCATTTTTCCCAAACTAAACACTTGAAAGCCACCCGAATCAGTTAATATGGGCTTTTCCCAGTTCATAAAATCATGTAAATCGCCATGAGCCGCAATGACTTCTGTGCCGGGGCGCAACATTAAATGAAAAGTATTGCCCAAAATAATATCCGCTCCAGTGGCACGCACTTGTTCAGGTGTCATCGCTTTAACGGTACCGTAAGTACCAACGGGCATAAATGCGGGTGTGTTTATTGTTCCGCGAGGGAAAGATAAAGAGGTGCGACGGGCTAAACCATCTGTTGCAAGTTGTTTAAAACGCATATTCTATAGTTTTTCAGATAATTTCACGGAAAAGCGAAAAAAAAAGGGCAAACACATAGGTTTGCCCCAAGTTCCACCGATTTCATCGGTGGCTATTCACATTTCACCCCGTTGGGGTTAGTT
>JAOZSV010000123.1 GCA_029939505.1 Thiotrichaceae bacterium
ATAGCCACCGATGAAATCGGTGGAACTTGGAAGCACCTTGCGTCACATCAGTTAACTACTCTATACACACATCTTTTAAGTGCCCCGATTCGCCTTAGAATTTATTCTAAGGCGGATGATGTGTGCATAGAGTAGCTCTTAATTCCTTGTATTTATGGCTAACATTTTATCCCTTCCCATTTGGACAGTCAGTTTGGCTTTTTCTGAAGAGATGAGCTTAGTTTCTCCACTGCTCATTCCAGATACTATCACTGTTAATGAATCTCCAGTCACCCTCGCAAAAGCCCTCATCAACAGTTTGGAAGAGGGTAATATTAAGCAGGGAGAATATCTGGAAATGCTACAATACGCGCCGACATTATCATTATCTTGTTCGCAATTAAGCGTTTCTCTTGAAGCATCCCATAAGCATGTTTTATATCCAGACATCGCACTCACGTTTGATTACTTTTATACATCACTTCCCAATCAATATTATTTGGGATTTGTTCCCGTGCTTGGTATCGAAGGCTATGCTGATACCCAGAAAGAACTCGTGAGCGTATTACAACATGCCATCGAACTGGAATTTTCCCGTAAAAAACGTTATTCATCGGTACAGCATTTAATTACTACCCAATGGTATCAAGGAGTTAAAGCTGAAAAGCATGCGATAGAAACCCGTTTTCATAGCTTGTCTGAACTTGATAATCTATATAAAGGGCGCGATAAACAATGGTTGTCAGAAATGGCAAAATTATTAACGCGCACATCGCAGCGTCGTTGTTTTGAACGGGAAAAGGAAGTTGAACAAATGCGACGCGCATTGACGGGTAAATATAGCCGTAGTGTGCTGCTAGTTGGACGGGCAGGTGTTGGCAAAACGGCTATTGTGGAAGAAGTTTATCGTATGCTGCAGCATGGAGTCAAGTTTTGGGAAACGACTGCAGCACGACTGTTGCAAAAACTCACAGTTGATACGGGGTGGGAGGAATCACTTGGGTTGGCTTTAGAAGAACTCAACCAACGGGGTGATTTCCTTTATGTGCGTAATCTGGCTCAACTTTTTGAAGTCGGCGCTTATGAGGGCAATCCCATTAGCATCGCCGAATTTATGCGTGAACATTTGGCACAGGGTAGTCTTCGCATGATTACTGAATGCACGGATGAAGAACTCGCTAATATTGATACACGGGCACCTGGCTATACTAATCTATTTCAAGTGCTACGCTTGGAACCACCTGCCGTTTTACGACAGCCTGATATTGTGCGCCGCCGACTGCGCGTCTCTCATCCTAAACGGGTTATACCAAAGGAAGCTATTAAAGAAACATTACGGTTACAACAACGTTATGCCCTTTATTCTGGTTTTCCGGGTAAAACGGTGCATTTTTTAGAATCCATTTTAAATCAAGAAGCGACACAGGGTTTAACTCGTGATGCAGTCGTGACGCGATTTTGTGAGGAATCGGGAATGCCACGTTTTCTCATAGACAGTCGTTTTACCTTAAAACTTGACGAAACACGACAATTTTTTCAATCACGCCTCTTTGGGCAAGAAAGCGCTATTGATATTGTGGTTAATTTACTCGCTTCTGTAAAAACACGCCTCACTCGCCCTGGTAAACCGATTGTTTCCCTCTTATTTGTTGGACCAACTGGTGTCGGGAAAACGGAATTAGCCAAAGCCCTGGCAGAATTTATGTTTGGCAACAGTGATCGCTTGCTCCGTTTTGATATGAGTGAGTATGCCGACGAAATTGCGGTTTTACGTTTGACTGGCGATGTTTCAGGCGGACAAGGACTTTTGACTAATAAGGTCAGACAGCAACCTTTTTCTGTTATTTTGTTTGATGAGTTGGAGAAGGCACATTATGCTTTTTATGATTTATTATTACAAATAATGGGCGAAGGGCGTTTAACCGATGCACGAGGACAAGTGGCTGACTTTTGTAGTAGCGTGATTATTATGACTTCTAATATTGGTGCCACCAGCCGTCAACGCAATCCTGGTTTTCATCAAAAAGATCATAGCAATCAAGCATTGCATCAGCATTATTTACATGCCGTACAACATTTTTTTAGGCCTGAATTATTTAATCGCTTAGATCAAGTCATTCCCTTTAACGCGCTAGAACTCAGTGTATTACGTCCTATTGTGCGCCGTGAATGGGATAAAATTACCGCACGTTTACGGACACGCGATGTGACTCTGAAAATGGAAAAACCGGTAATTGATTTTCTTGCACAGCTCAGTCGTGATAGCCATTATGGTGCCCGTCAATTACAACGCTGCTTACATGAACAAATTGTGATTCCGTTGGCAACGACTTTAAATCGTTATCCGTTTTCAACATCAATGATCATCACTGTTAGTCAGGGCAAAGCTGGGTTGGCATTTAAAACAATGATATTCACACAAAAAGCGCGTGCTGATCAAACTTTAGCTGATAGTAAATGGACTTTACGAGAACTCACTAGCGCAGCCACAGCCGCCCGTCGTTTGGCACAGCAAATTAACGAGGGGCCTTTTATGAATAAATTGTGGAGCAAGTGGGACATTTTAGAACGTGAACGCAGCGGCAAAAATTTTTGGCAAGACCCACTGATCGTACTTGAATATGGTACGTTGCATAAATTATTGGAAGAAACTAAGACGCTTTTGCAAGAAATCGAAACGATTGAAATTAATTGTTCACTGGCTTTCATCAGTATTAATACGTTGGAAGGGAAACTCACAACGGAATTGCTTGATTGGAAAAAGGCTTATCAAACATGGCAAATACGATTACTAGATGCCGTGCAGCCGGAAATGGGCGTATGCACATTAGGTATTTATGGTGCATCAGACTATTTGCATGAAATCATTAATATATTCAATAAGTTATTTAAAAAACAGGGTTGGATTATTACAGAACGCGGCGTATGGATAGGGAAGAAAGGAGAGAAATATATTTATACCAATGAGGCTTTAACAAAATCATTGGGAGATAAATTAGTCGGGCATGAAATACAAATTATAGGGCAGGGCGCAGGGCTTTACCTTATTAAAGAAGGAGGGGTACATGCCTGGAGAGATCGTGATGAAGAAAAACACCCTTATGCGGTATTGTTCATGCAAACAAGCCTCGGCAAGTTCCAAACACCATCCGGCATACATCGTAAAAAATTTTTAGAGGGCTTGGAAACAGTACGAGAATATTGGAAAAATGGTTTTTTTGATTTTGTCTATCAGACGACAGAGGTTAGTTCAAATTGGCACGCTGTGTTAGAAAAACAAATGGATGAGAATTTCAAAAGAATATTAGAAGGCGTGCTTTGTGGAGAAATCACCGAAATTGAATATCCAACGATAGAAGATAATCCTTTTGATTTATCTGATTTATCTTTAGAAGATGATTCTGTGCCGTTTTAAATATCAACATGTTAGGAATGAAGCTTTAATAATTTCCGACATTTTCTCGTATCCCACGTCGGGGGAACGCATTCTCGACGCGCAGACGTGGTTTCTCGTTCCCACACGCTGGCGTAAATTAAGTTAATCCTTGGAATCCAAACCTTTCGATTTGGGAGTTCAAACCTTTAGATTTGGGATTCCAAACTATAAGTCTTATGGTTCTGTGATTCCAAAAGTGGTTTTTAGAATTTAATTAGACCTAACTCTCATTACTTCAAAAAATTTATGCTTCAGTACTTAATAGAACTTAGGTTAAAACTGGGGTGGTGAAAATTCGGCTTTTTTAACCAAAAGTTCTTTGTACAGGACATTTTTTATTGTTTTCGAGGCTAAAGTTTTTTTAACGAAAAAACTTTAGCCTCGAATATTCTGTCAATTCTGGTTATAACAATTGAAAGTAATTTAAATCAATGACTTATAAAAAATTGTCCTGTACCAAGCCAAAAGTTGACCCCATTTTTATTCCATGAAAAATATTTATGTTAAAAAACAATAACTTACATTTTTTGACTTTTTTCATTTATCATTTCGAGGTTTTAGTTTTTTGAAAAAAAACTAAAACCTCGAAAACCATTCACCATTCACCATTCACCATTCTAGGGTATGCCGTTAATTACCCTTTAAATCATGTCGTTACAATACAATTTATGAGAAAATAATCATGCGTCAATTCATCAAAATAAGTCTTATCACTCTCTTAATCGGTGGCACGCTTCTTTTCTGGAAAACAGTCACTTCTTTAGCACCAGTACCCGAAACCCTATCTGTTGCTGATTCCACGATACAAAAAGTACAGATCCTTGATCGTCATGGAACGCCACTGATTATCACTTATCAAAATGAGTGGAATATCCACGATTATGTGCCATTACATGAAATCCCAGAATTATTGCAACAGATATTTATCTTAGCGGAAGATAAACGTTTTTTTGAACATCATGGTCCTGATTGGCAAGCGCGATGGCACGCTTTATGGCAAAATCTCAAGTCTTTGGAAGTCGTGCGCGGTGCCAGCACAATGTCAGAGCAAACCGTGCGAATATTGCATCCACGTCCAAGAACTTTTTGGTCACGCTGGCTAGAAGGTTTTGAAGCGACGCGACTTGAAGCGCGTTTTTCTAAAGCCGACATTTTAGAGTTTTATCTTAATCAAGTGCCTTATTTCAGTCAGCGACGAGGCGTGGTACAAGCGGCGCGTCATTATTTTGATCGCGACTTGGAAACCTTAAACATTAAGGAAATGATGGCTCTAGCAGTACTAGTCCGCGCCCCAACTCGTTTGGATTTACGTCGAGGCACTGAGGAAATTAAAATCCCCATCGCTCGCCTTGCCGAACGTCTATTAGCGTTAAACATCATCAAAAAGGCGGATTATAAACGCATTTTAACTGTGCCATTGCATTTGCATGAGCCGCCTTTACCTGTGCAAGCGACGCATTTTGTCAATTATATTTATACCTCGCATCCCGCTCAACATTTGCAGAGTAAAGGGCGTTTGTATAGCACTTTAAATAACAGGTTTCAAACGGCTGTCCAACAGATATTAGATCAGCGTGTACAAGAGTTGCGGCGCAAAAACGTCAATCATGGGGCAGTGCTTGTCGTCGATCATCAAACGAATGAGGTTCTGGCGTGGGTTAATGTCGGGGAACCTTCACTTGATAAACCGGGCAGTCAAATTGATGCCATCACCACGCCCCGTCAACCCGGTTCAGCATTAAAACCGTTTTTATATGCCCTTGCTTTAGAAAAAGGATGGACTGCTGCGACTTTAATTAATGATGCGCCGTTGTCGGCAGCAGTCGGTACGGGTTTGCACAGTTATCGCAATTATAGCCGTCATTATTATGGACCGTTGCGATTGCGCGATGCGCTAGGTAACTCGTTGAATACGCCCGCTATTCGTACCATTCAATTTGTGGGTGTTGAACCGTTTTTAGCACGTTTACATCTATTAGGTTTGTCCAGTCTAACCGCTCATTCTGATTATTATGGTGATGGTTTAGCCCTGGGCAACGGGGGCGTGATTTTACTGGAATTGGTACAGGCTTATACAACCTTAGCTAATAAAGGAATATTTCGACCTTTAAAAGTCTTACGCGATGCGCCTTCTGTCCATTCTAAACGGGTATTTTCGCCAGAAATCACTTCTATCATTGCCGATATTTTATCTGATTCAGATGCTCGCCGCTTAGAATTTGGACGAGGATTGCGTTTTCCAATTCAAACCGCTGTCAAAACAGGGACTTCTACCGATTATCGGGATGCTTGGTCAATAGGCTTTAATCATCATTATACTGTCGGTGTCTGGTTAGGCAATTTGGATCAGAAACCAATGTCGCATGTTTCAGGTGCTTATGGTCCCGCCTTGGTATTGCGAGCCGTTTTTGCTGAATTAAATCGGTATGAAGAGACAAAACCATTGTACCTCAGTCCTCAATTGGTCAAGCGCAATATTTGCCGCACGACAGGGCAACGCGCTACCCCAGATTGTCCGAGTCGAATTGAATGGTTTATCGCGGGCAACGAACCTTCAGAAAAGGGCAAGACGACTGATCACATCATTGCGCCATCACATTTCAAGCAACCATTATATCTCAAGCAACCGAATCCTGGTTTACAATTAGCCATGGATCCCCGTATTCCAGATGAGTATGAAGCATTTGCCCTGACATTGTCTGATATGTCGTTAGAAAGCGATTCGATAGAATGGCTTATTGATGGGGAAGTGGTAGGAACAACTGTTAAGCCTCAGTTTTTATGGTCGATCACGCCTGGTACACATTTGGCACAGGCTAGAGTGTGGTTTCTGGACGAGGAGAAGCCGTTGACAACGCATAAGGTGCGATTTTATGTGAAATAATAAGTAAATGTAGGGTGGTTTCGATTCAACCTCGAATAAAGTTTTTTCTTTAAAAAAACTTTAGCCTCGAAAGGAACAAAGTGGAAACCCACCCTTTTCCAACTCTAAAATTTTGATTCAATTTGAGTATGTGGTGCCGTTTCACTCCTACCCACCCTACTTGCTACTAATATTTGCCAAATTGTTTCTCAAATGTTTGAGAAATTTGCTTTTCTAGGTTTTTGAGGTTTTCTCCATCCGTGTAAAAATCAGCAAGCTCGTCTTCAGAAATTTCATCACTTGGATTCTTCAGATTATCTATGTATTTTATGTAGTGGCGGATAGAGTCAAAAATAAGTACCCAATCTGAATAAGGTAGTTTGATGTCTAGTGTATTCATGAATAACCCTCCTTAAAAAATTAGGAAACCTTTATAGCCCTTTCTTTAATTTGATCGAGAAGATCAAGGAAAGCTGAAAGCCGCATACTGCTCGCTGGTACTAACATGTAATGATTTTCGTGTCCAGGACGTTTATCTTTTACCAATATAACTCCTTCTGGCAATGCTGTTCCTTTAGGTATTTTCCAGGTGTTTTTCTTTCCTGGATCAAAGATTGAGAAAACGCTTATGCCATTGCCATCTGCTATGATGTATTTAACGTTATTCCTTTCTTCAAGTATTGCGTCTTTCAATGGACGAATGTGATCTAATCGGGGACTTTTAGCATTTCCAAAACGATACAAATCAAGAATGATTTCCGTGTAATCTGTCATAAAAATTTCTTTAGGTATTAGCATATTTTTTCCTGTGAAAACTGTTTTCAATTGTTTCTGGGGAAGCACTGAGCGAAACGATAAAAATAATATTTTTTTCTGGTTCCAACGCGCCAGTATTGTGTGGTGCCGTTTCACTCCTACCCACCCTACTTACTACTTACTACTACTTACCTGGTCGTTCGCCTTGCTGAATAACCAATTCAATACATCAAGTACTTTCTTTAAATCCTCTGTCGCTGATATTTGAGTTGGGTATTTAGTAAGGGTGGGTAGGAACGAAGTGGAAACCCACCATTTTCCTAATATTAATTTATATTTTAACTTAGTGAATTTTTTCTTGCTGTAAATTTTCCTGTGATGGGCTATAAACGACTGTCTAAATGACAAGCTATCCCGTGGTTCAGCACGGTATTTTATCGTCCGTCACAGGAAAATTTACAGCAAGAAATTTTTTGTTCATCAAAATGGACTTTAAGCGATTTTAAAGGCGATGACCGATATAAAAAAATTTAAAAACGTCCTACTGAACGAGGTGAGATAAATTTAACTATTCCACGTTTTATCTTATCGCCTCGTTCGCTAATTCTTCTTGACTCCAATGAGTTATACTCGATCATCAAGTTTTTAGTCTTCCAATCCAAAGGGCGTTTTTTGAGGAGTCTCAACGCTTTAGCTTTGAGGAGTCTCAACGCTTTAGCTTTGAGGAGTTTCAAGTCATCTCTGTTATAGGACAAGCACCTAGGCAACCAGTTACAAACGCACCTTGATGTTATCCTGCCTGGATTGGTGTGATAGAGGAGTAAATAACAGAAGAAGGCTGTTGATATTAATAAGTATCTGTTCAAGAATTTTTTAAACTTTAGGACTCAGGATTTAATAACCTACGAAACTAAACCTGACAGGTTTGACTGCTCAAACTTTGGAAGTTATAAAACCCTGATTCCTTATCCTTGAACCGAATTTTTATAAATGCTAATATAAGTTGGGTTAATTAAAGTCTTGCTTTATTTTATTGCAAGTGGGAAAATTTCTCAAGATTAAAGTTTTTTTCAAGAAACTTTAGCCTCGAAGTGAGTAGGTTGTTTTCAGTATTAATTATATTTTTTGATAATTTATAATTTTCACCTGTTTTCTACTTACTTTGTACAGAGAAATTATCGTTCTTTTTAAGTAAAAATGATGGAGTACTTAATGCGAAAAAAATCTATACTCTCAATCGCCACCATACTTTTATTGATTTCAATACAAAGTATTGCGGCTTCCAAAGATGATTTGGCGACGAGCTGCGAAGATACGCTTGATCTGAAAAAAATGACGACTTGTGCTGAGAAGGTTTACAAAACGTCTAATAAGCAGCTTGAGAAACAGTATCAAAATGTGAGGGAATTGCTTCATTCTAAATCGGAAAAGTGGCTACTCCATAAAGCGTACACTAAGTGGAAAAGTTTTCGTGAAAGTTATTGTCATTTTGCGACTTATGCAATTCGAAAGGAACCTGGTTTCTCCTTTCATAAGCATGATTGCCTTGATCGCGTCACTCAGCAATACATCGAAATTTTGGAGAAGTATGTAGAAGATTTGGATGTCTAGTAAAATGGTGAAACCCACCATTTTTAGTGGGTGGAGCGTTCGCTCTACCCACTTTTAAAAATTAAAATAAATAAAATCAATGAGTTACAATACTACTTGATTTTTTTTAGGTTTAAGAAATCCGATTTTTTTCAAAAATCGGATTTATAAGCTCGAAAAAGCGAGGTTTGCAAGAGGCTCATCATAATGATTTCAATCAGCAATGTAAAACTCTAATCATGGATGAGGAGAGATAATTTAATGGGAACAGAGTAAAATTAAATATTATCATTAAGGGAAATTATTAAAATTAAAAAATCAACATGCAAAAATACATCACTGTTGGTAGGTGGATGTCAAAACAAGAGTATGACAAAATGATCAAAACGGATAAAGTTCAAGAAAGTTTTTGCGGAACCACTTATGTTACCAATCCGGCAAAAGCAGAAGCATTTATGAAACAAACACCTCCGTACAGTTATTATGTTGAATTTGATGTGCTACTTTCTTATGTTCAGCCTACATCCGATGAAGGTTGGGCAAAAATTATTGGACTAAATAGCGTTCAAGGAGGTTTAGCAAAAAGAAAAGGTTTACCCATACCAGAAATGCCTGCTGCTATAAATATTCACCATAAAGCAACTAAACTGGGATAAAATAATGCTTAAAGAATTTGAAAAATGGTTGACTGAAAAAGAATCCTTTTTACGTCAGCAAGGATTTACCATAGTTTCACATTCTCCAACTGACATTAATAAACCGAGTATTTGTGTCGATATGGATTCGGCGGACTACATGGGACGTATTGTTATGTGGAACACCGGGGAATGTCAAATTGAAATCGTGAATATAGAAACAGAAGAAACTCTCCTAGATAATTACAGGGTGGTTTCGATCTCATCAGAATTTGATAACGTGTTTAGTCCGTTTTTTGAAAAATTAAAAATTCATTTTGAAAGTGCTTTAACAGAGGATGAAAAATTATATGAATTTAAATTTGGTCATTTAACTATCAGACTGGTAACCGATTTTTACAATATCAGAAAAAGTGAAAAGAAATCTTCAGAAGAAGAATTTCTTTATTTTAAGGAACCGAAGGATATGCTTTTCTTTCTCTCGAAAAACAAATTACTACAATTAAATTCACGTTACACATCTGAAGAACTTTTGAATGATGCTTTAATATCTTGTGTAGGAAAAGTCATTGTTCGTTGAAAATGCTTGAGGCGTTAAGAGTTTTTAAGTGGAAAATGGAGCATGTTCTTAGTTGAACTTTGAATATTTAAACTATTTTACTCTGTCCCTATTTTTTTTACATTTCAATCGTGGTAAAGTCTATATCTGATAATTGAGAAAAATGGTGCCGCTTCGCTCCTACCCACCCTACTAAATGAGACAGAAAAATGGTGCCGCTTCGCTCCTACCCACCCTAATAAATTGAGTAATGAATGAAAAAACAACCTTTTGAAGTCACCTGTGCTATTCCAAGATCAGGTAGAACTTTTGAAAATTTTTTAACCCATTTAAAAAAACTTGGTGTTAATAAAATAGAGATAGATAAAATCTTAGAAATCTCCAAAAAAAGTAAATCCGTCAGCAATGTTGATTTTAAAGAAGCGTCCAAATTTCTCCAATACGCAACAGAACAAATCCCCTGTTTTGGCTTATTTGTTGATCGTAAACGCAAAAATCGCCCTTATCGCGTCGGTTTTTTAGGATATGAATGGATAATAGATGATGTTTGTATCCGAATAGAAGGGGAAGAGCCTCATAACAGTTCTTCCTTAATTAGATTGGATGAAATCGACTGTGCTGTGGTTGGGTTAGATGAGCTTTTAACAATGACGCAACATCACTTACATAATCCCACTTTAGTCACAAAATGGGGAATGTATAATTACAACATAGAAAAACCGACAGATATACGCATCGCCGGTTCTGCACAATTAACCCGCTATAATTCCATATTAGGGCAAGATGTTCAAGACATGGTTGGATTTTTCTTGATTTCTAAGCCCAAAACTTCCAAATCACATTCTTCAAAAACACACGAACCCAAATATCCCAGTGATTTCTTAACCCATTTATCAGAAAATGGACAACGCATTTTTGTGAAAGGACGATATACAGGAATTGTCAGCACCGCCTATCCCAATCTTAAAATAATTTCCGTCGAAGATGTCGAAGATGCCGTTATGCAAGCGGAGGCGGGCAGTGTGGGACTTGAAATTGTTCAAACGGGCAATACGCTTAGAAGAAAAGGGCTCATTTTACATGCCGCGCCTTTATTCTTATCAGAAAGTCTTTATGTTGTTGATTATCAAAGATATTTAAAAAATTCTTCCGTTCAAAAGTTTATCCAAAGTTTGAATCCGATAGGCTATTTTGATGAAACACATATTAAACATTTTGCGTTTTGGTATATTGCCCTAGAGAAAAATATGGGAGAATCATGGATTAACAAGCCTGCCATCACCGAACTTTTTTGTGAACCAAATGATCCTGAAAATGGTTTACGCCCTTATCGACTCCAAACCCGCTATTGGAAACCTCATGATGTTTATAAGCAAAGTGAAGCAATAGCGCAGGTTGAAGAAGCGAAAAAGAAGTTACAAGCCTATTACGAAATGTATAAATAAAGACTCTCAGACATCAAGTTCAGTTGATTACCACGTTGACTGTAGGAGTTTTAAAATATGAAAAAATCAATTTTTAAGGAAGGTAAGAAATATACATTTAGCGATTATTTTGAAATGAATAATCCTACGGAAGAAATAGTTGGAGAATTTGGGTATTCTTTTTCTTATGAAGTCATTAATCTTCCTCAATCAACTGATTATAATATTGCTGATATTAAAAAACTTCAGGAAACTTACTATCAAATTTTCCCCAACATTTCTCTCAATTCAGAAATCGCTAAAAGAGAATTTTTGATTGCCCCAATTTTGACTGAAATCGTTAAAAATACCGATTCTAAAATCAATGTCGAGTATGCTATAGAAGTTGATGACAAATTAAGTGGTTCGCTTGATTATCTGATACGCGGAAATCAAGAATTGCTTGTTATAGAAGCAAAAAAAGGGGATTTAGATAAAGGCTTCAATCAGTTATCAGCACAATTAATTGCGTTGGATAAATATGAGGAAAGTGATTTTAGCCATATTTTATATGGTGCGATAACAATAGGTGAAGTTTGGAAATTTGCTATTCTCAATCGAACTGAAAAAAAGATTCTGAAAGATATTAATAGCTATACCATCCCTGCTGAGGTAGAAAAAGTGTTTTCCATATTAATGGGGCTTCTGGGTTCAAAGTGGAATGGTGAATGATTTTCGAGGTTTTAGTTTTTTGAAGAAAAACTAAAACCTCGAATGCTACTACAATCACATAATACGCTGGTTTTTTGATCTGTTAATAGCATTGACGCTGGAGCGTAGGAACGAGAAAGCCTAAAATGGACTCCAAACGAGGATTTGTAGTATTATTAACTGATGTGACGCACTATGTTTCCAAGATGTTTAAGAAATCCTTTTCAAAAAATCGGATTTCTAAACGGCGAAACGAGGTTTAAGAAATCCGATTTTTTAAAAAATCGGATTTATAAGCTCGAATAGAATAGCTTTGCGTAACATCAGTTATTAAATAGGTGGATCACCATTTTTGTTAGAGATTTGGTTAATAGAATTAACCTTGATGTCAATTAAAGCAATTTCTCTCGCTTTAATACTAAGGGTTGAATCCGCATTGCTCATAAAAGCAGCTTGTGTTCCCCCAGAACATATCATAGTGAATATCACAGTCAAACAAGTTTTTTTAATAATCGGGTACATTTTTATTCCCCCCTTTTCTATCATTTGGTTTTTAGAAAACTATTGTTAAAAGTTAAATACTTAGCAATAGTCATGCCATTTATTTAAAATGATAGGGAAATAGAGGGGGGATTAATGCGCCCTGTCACAATTTGAAATTTCAGTTTTTTTAAAAAGACTGAAACCTCGGAATCATTCACAATTATGTCAAAAAATTCATCTCCCTTACTTGATTGGAATAACATCAACACCGTTTTTTTGGATATGGACGGCACCTTGTTGGATCTCAATTACGATAATCAATTCTGGCGCAAATACTTGCCGCAATGTTATGCAGAGCAAAACGCGCTCTCCATTGAAACGGCTACAAATAATTTATTAAATAACTATGAAGATGTGATGGGTACATTGGAATGGTATTCTGTTGATTATTGGAGCGCAAAATTGGATATGGATGTTGGTGCGCTCAAGGCAGAATTGGCGCATTTAATTGCTGTTCATCCCCATGTCGGCGAATTTTTACAGAAGCTGCACCAACAGAATAAACGAGTGGTACTTGTCACCAATGCTCACCACAAAAGTTTATCCCTGAAAATGCAGCATACCCAGTTGGCTGATAATTTTGATCGTATCGTATGCGCCCATGATCTTGATTTACCAAAAGAAGATGACCGATTTTGGGAAAAATTACAGGCGATTGAGCCATTTAATGTGGCACATACTTTATTAATAGATGACTCTTTACCTGTTTTACGATCGGCCGCTAACTATGGTATTACATATTTACTAGACATTTACCAACCCGATTCTCAATCGCCACCTAAAGAGATTGCTGAATTTAAAATGATTCGTAGTTTTCGTGAAATCATGCCCGATTAAACTTCGTTCCGCAAATGGTTTTCCAGTAAATGGATAGTAAACTGTTCAATCTCATCAAATCTGGGTTTATTGGGCAAATCAGACTTTTCGGTAGCCAATTCTATTTCAGCCTCCAATTGATCGGCATAATCAAGCACTTCTTTTATCGTCCATTTGCCCTGTTTAATATCCAAGATGGTGCTTTTATAAGACAATGGAAAAGCAATTTCGCCGCTGCAAATTAACTCTTTACCCTCCAATAAGAGCCGAATCAGGTGAGAGGCAAATTTGGTATCATAACCATGTTTCGTGATCAGATTTTTTCGATTACCCACTTTACTCAGCCGCTCTTCAATCATACTAACGGCTTTTTTTACATAAATGCCCTTTTGCAAATTCAAATCACCAACCACACAGTAATCAGGGGTAAATTTAAGAAAGGGCAAAAACTTGTCTTTCAATTCAATTAAAAGGGCTTTCTGCTCTGCATAATCTTTTAAATAGTCAAAGGCACTGTTTAACTCATGGAATTTATCAGTGCGAATAACCATTTTGTGTTTTTGAGAAAAGGCATAGCCCTTGAATTTTTTGACGAGCCCTTTATGAGGAAATTTAAAACGCTCATCCAACAAAGCCCGCCCTGCTTCGTTGATGAAAACAATGTTTTGCTGATTAACAAACAGCTGTTCAATAATATTTGGGTTATTATCCATAGCCAACTTGACGAATTTTCTAAATTCATATAACTTACGATCAATGGCATTTTTGGTATTTTTACCCGCCTGATTTTTGTCAATAACAGACAAATCAACCTCTTCAACCCTTTGAAAACCAAAGATAAATTCTTTAATCGGCAAAAAAACACCCGAATAATCAATATCTGATGTGGGTGTATTTGTGCCATATAAAAAAGAACCCACAGTAATTTCAAGGATTTTATTATCTTCAGCGATTTGATTTAAATTCATTTTAATTAATGATGAATGATTAATGGTGAATGATAAATTATAAACTGATGTTACGCACTATGTTTCCAAGAGGTTTAAGAAATCCGATTTTTGAAAAAAAATCGGATTTCTAAGCGGCAAAACGATATTTAAGAAATCCGATTTTTGAAAAAAAATCGGATTTCTAAAC
>JAOZSV010000124.1 GCA_029939505.1 Thiotrichaceae bacterium
AGGTGGGCAACCAAAACACCTTGCCCACCCTACTTTTTGACTTATGTATAACGATGAGAGCTAGAGCTTGGGAACGAGGGAGAAGACAATAAAAACGAAATTATCTTAAAAATCAATTATTTATAGATTTAAATGTTCAAAAATAAATTCTCGTCAAGCCAAATCACATCAAAAACTTGATAGTCGAGTGAAATATCTTAAAAACGATACAACTTGTTGTTGAGCGCGTCAGTCTTAGGTTTAATGGAAGTCATTTTCATGTCGATTTTCCCCAAAGCTAAAATCATTTTAAGTGCTTCATTGGAAGTCATATCAATCTCCTTCAATTTATCTGACTCTATTATCACCAATCGACCACTTGTAGGTGTAGGCGAATTTGGAACATAAACAAATGACTTGCGGCAACCATCCTCCTCTTGATACTCCTTCGTCACCAAACCGATTTCTTCAGAATCCGTTGCGATATCTTTATATAGCACAACAGCCTTAAACACGCTGTCATCGCTAGTATCATAGCCCAATATCTCCTTAATGGCTTTGTATATTTGCCCAATCGCCGGAATGCGCTCAAAGATGAGATCAATACCATTCCAAATAAACCGGCCAAGAAAAGAAGTCGCCATTAAACCAACCAAATATAGCGTCACAACTGCTATAATAATTCCTAATCCGGGAAAATAAAACTCCAAATCGACGATGCCTGATAATGAAAGGCTTCTTTCAATGAACCACAAGGTAATAAGCATGCTGACGATTGGCAACATCGCAATCATACCTGCAATGAAATTTTTAACAAAATGTTTAATCATAATACCCCTTTAATTATCAAAATTTTTATCAGTTATTGATTTAATCACTCATTTTAGTTGAGCACTCAAAAGACACTCAAAACGAATTTTTTTTAAATCAATCACTTATAGATTTTAATGCGCAAAAATCAATTCTCGTCAAGCCAAATCACATCAAAAACTTGATAGTCGAGTATAAACATGATAGTTCAAGTTAAAGCACAATTATCTTTTGAAGAATTGCTGAACGTGGTTAAGCTATTCAATTCTTATGACTTAGAAAAGTTTGCCTTATGTGTGCGTCTTATGCAAGCGCAACGTAAAGCACCTTCTATACCACGTCGTGAGTCTAAACTTTTACTGAAAATTAACAAAAAGCGGCCGTATGATATTCAAGCAGCTTATGATAATTTAATTGCTAAACGTCGGGCTAAAACCTTAAATTCTGAAGAATACCAAGAACTATTAGATTTAACTGAAAAAATTGAACAATTTGAAGCAAAACGAATCGAAGCGATGACAGAATTCAGTGGTTTACGCCAAATTTCACTAACTCAATTAATGAATGACTTAGGCATTAAATCACCGACTGATGCCTACAAAAAATATATTCGATGTGCTTCAGCACTTATTTTGTAATTAAAGAAGAGCAACGTTAGGAACAGTCACAAAATAACTTGCGAGGCTAAAGTTTTTTGAAGAAAAACTTTAGCCTCGCAGACATTTAGAAACCAAGTTTCTTCAAGAAACTTGGTTTCTCATCATTAAACGGATTCGATTCGAGGTTCAAGTTTTTTTGGTAACTTGAACCTCGAATTTAGTTTTTTGAAGAAAAACTAAAACCTCGAATGTTATTTCGTAACCATTCCTTACCATAGTCTTTGAACAGCATAATCGTCAAAAACTTTATCAACGCTGGCAATTGGCATATTTTCCACCAATGCTTGCGCGATAATTAAACGATCAAATGGATCACGATGATGCAATGGTAATTCAGCAATTTCAATAACGTGTTCCAATTTGATATCAAGTATTTTAATCGCATTTTTTGGCAGTTGCTCTGAGATAAATTGTTGCAACGGTGAAGGAATATGCAATTTATCTATCTTTATCTTAATTGCCATTTCCCACACACTAGCAAGACTTAAATAAAAATCGTTTTGTGGTTCTGAAAAAAGTGATTTGAAATTTTGACTGAGTAAAGCCGAATGACTTATTAACCACAAAAATGTGTGTGTATCAAGCAAAATACTCATTTTTTACATCCTGTCAAGTCATCTAGTGGCTCATTAAAATCATCAGACATCCAAACTGAGTCTTTGGCAGTATCTAATTGTCTTGGTGATGTATTTGAAATGGATGGTGAATGACTAACGGCAGATTGCGTGATGGAAACCGGCGAAAGTATTGCTACCGGATTTCCAGCGGTTGTAATTAAAACGAGTTGTCCATCAGTAATGCTATTCATCAATTCACTTGGTAATTTCGCTTCTTTAAAATCAACTGTATGCATCATTTTTCATCTCCTAATAAAAAAAGTAAATGTAGGTGGGTAGGAACGAAGTGGCACCGTTGAAAAATGGTGGGTTTCGCGTTCGCTCTACCCACCCTACATTAAAAGACTTGATTTTTCTGAGCAACGCTTTTTCTTAAAACCTTTCAACACGACTACCCACATGACAAAGCAATTCATAAGCAATCGTATCCGCAAGACTCGCAATTTCTTCCACAGGTAAATTATTCCCCCATAAAACAACCGGATCGCCAATTCTTGCATTGGGTTGAGTACGCAAATCTACCGTGATCATATCCATTGAAACTCGCCCGACAAGCGGTACCCGTCTGCCATTAACCAGTACAGGTGTCCCTGAAGGGGCTTTACGAGGATAGCCGTCTGCATAACCAATTGCAACAACACCAACCGGCATATTTTGTGGGCAATGCCAAGTTGCACCATAACCAATCGTTTCACCTTTACGCAGTCGCTTGACGCCAATGAGGGCAGATTGTAATTGCATCACTGGTTGTAGCCTATCATCTATTGCCACACGATTAACAAACGGGGACGCGCCATATAACATAATTCCTGGTCGTACCCAATCCGCATGAGTTTGAGGCCATCCCAATATCCCAGCCGAATTAGCTAACGAAGATTCTTCGATATTCAGAGATTGAACAAGTTGATTAAAGATTTCCGTTTGTTGTTCAGTCATTTTATCATGACGATCATCAGCACAAGCGAGATGGCTCATCAAGTTAATTTTTTCAACATATTGATTTTGTTTAAGAAATGTATAAACTTGTTCAATATCATTAGGTGAAAAGCCTAAACGGTGCATACCTGTATCTACTTTCAACCAGACATGAAGAGGCTTTTCCAATTTTGCTTTGACAAGCTGTTCTAATTGCTTTGGCATAGCAATCACTATCTGTAAATCTTGATGTGCAATGACAGGCAATTCGTCTGGGTGGAAAGCACCTTCAAGCAGAACAATCGGTTTTTTTATACCCGCTTCGCGTAACTCAAGTGCTTCTTCAAGACAACACACCGCAAAAGCATCAACATTTGATTCCAGTGCATTAGCTACCTTGATTGCACCATGATTATATGCATTGGCTTTAATGACTGCCATGACGCGCTGTGTTGGCGCACAAGATTTGACGCGCTGCAAATTATTCTGTAAGGCTGCTATATCAATAAGTGCATGAGTAGGACGGGCCATCTTGCTTATTCTCCATGATAATAATCATCGGGTGTATAATTTTCAAATGTGGTGATATTTCCTCTAAAAGATAGGCGAGTTGTACCTATTGGACCATTACGTTGTTTAGCAATAATAATTTCAGCTGTACCTTTATCAGGACTGTCTTCGTTATAAACTTCATCTCTGTAGATGAAGACAATTAAATCCGCATCCTGCTCCAAAGAACCCGATTCCCTCAAATCTGACATTTTAGGACGTTTATCAGTCCGTTGTTCCAAACTACGGTTCAATTGCGATAATGCAACTACCGGCACATTTAATTCTTTGGCTAACGACTTGAGGGAACGCGATATTTCAGAGACTTCATTGGCACGAGTTTCTTTGTTATTTGGTACTTGCATCAATTGTAAATAGTCAATGACGACCAAACCTAATTGACCTTGTTCACGCGCCAAACGGCGCACCCTTGTTCGTAGTTCAGCTGGATTTAAGGCGGGTGTTTCGTCAATAAATAATTGTGCGGCTTCTAGCTGGCTTACAGCCCTGGTGATTTTTAACCATTCATCATCATTAAGATTACCTGTTCGGACATTTTGCAAACTGACTTCGGCCAAAGATGAAATGAGGCGCATTGCGAGTTGTTCATTAGACATTTCCATGCTAAACACGGCAACCGGTACTTTCTGGTTAATGGCGACATATTCGGCGATATTCATGGCGAAACTGGTTTTACCCATAGAAGGACGACCTGCTATAATAATTAAGTCAGATTGTTGTAAGCCAGAAGTTTCATTATCAAAATCACTAAAGCCAGTTGATATCCCCGTGATCCTACCTTCTTGTTGAGAAAGTATATCTATGCGATCGAGTGTTTCATTCAAAATTTTATCAATTTTGAGAAAGCCCGTTTGACCATGCGCTCCAATTTCTGCAATTTCAAAAACTTGTTTTTCTGCATGATCAAGTAATTGCGTAGTGGAGCGGCCTTGGGTATTAGAAGTACTCTTAGCAATTTCTGTACCCACGCGCATTAGTTGACGCAAAATGGAACGATCTCGCACAATCTCTGCATAAGCAACAATGTTTGCCGCACTGGGTGTATTGCTTGCGAGTAAAGCTAAGTAAGCACCGCCGCCAATCGCCGCCAATTTCTTGTGCTTTTGCAGCCATTCTGATAAAGTAACCGGATCGCAAGGATGTCCTTCTTCAGAAAGTGATTTTATCGCGGTAAAAAGTGTTTGATGTTCAGGGAGGTAAAAGTCCTTTTCAAGCAGTTGATCAGCAATAGAAATCCATGCTTCATTGTCAAGCATCAAGCCGCCTAATACGGATTGTTCAGCTTCTTTTGAAAAGGGCAGAGTTTTGATGGATTCTACGGCAAGATCGGGGGGGGCAGTGGAATAAGTTGGCTCCTGCATAGAAGCATTTGATGTCTTGAGAAAATATGGATTTTCCAACGCAATACCTGCCAGGTTTATAAAACCTGGCAAGTCTAAGTACTTATTTTTCGGCGATAACTTGGACAGTCACAAAAGCATCCACATCGGAATGTAAGTGAACTTCAACATCGTATTCACCCACCTGTCGTATAGGTCCATTGGGCAAACGAATTTCTTTTTTAGAAATTCCTATTCCTCCATCATTAATCGCTTGTGCAATATCTGCTGCGCTCACTGAGCCAAACAATTTACCTTCAGCACCAACGACTTTGCCAGAAATTTCAACAATAATCTCTTGTAATTGAATGGCACGTTCTTTAGCTGATGTAAAGACATCTTTTTGTGTTTGTTCAAATTCGAGACGACGTTCTTTAAAATCAGCGATGTTTTCTGGAGTGGCTAATACCGCTTTTTTCTTTGGAATCAAGTAGTTACGAGCATAACCGCTTTTGACAACCTTTTTATCACCAAGATTGCCTAAGTGTTTTATTTTTTCAAGGAGAATGACTTCCATTTTAATAACCTCAGTAAGGGTTATCCAGATATTCCAAAGAAGTTTTCAAGACGTTAGAGGTTTAAAAACGGGAATATGGGTAACTTTCGATGTTTTCTATTCAAAAAACGAAAACCTCGAAAAACGAGGTTTAAGAAATCCGATTTTTGAAAAAAAATCGGATTTCTAAGATTTCTAAGCTCGAAAAAAACGAGGTTTAAGAAATCCGATTTTTGAAACGGATTTCTAAGATTTCTAAGCTCGAAAGAGTTTTGATTCCCAAGTTTAAAAACTTGGTTTATTGACGCTATGTTTTCGAGGTTTTCGTTGTTCATTATTCAATAATCATGTGCATCGGAATAGGGCAGTAAAGCCAAGTAACGAGCGCGTTTAATCGCTTTTGCTAATTGCCGCTGGTATTTTGACTTCGTACCTGTAATACGACTTGGCACAATTTTACCTGTTTCCGTAACATAGCCTCTGAGGGTGTTCAGATCTTTGTAATCAATCTCCTTAACACCTTCGGCAGTAAATCGACAAAATTTTTTGCGACGTAAAAATCGTGATGTGTACATCATATACAACCTCATTAATAGTGAGTAGAAAAATGTTTGATTATGGGGCTCAAAGCTAAAGCGTTGAACTCCTACGCTCAAAGCTAAAGCCCCTTTATCTTAACCAAAATCATTATCTAACTTTTTCTCATCACCTTTGTCGCTCAATTTTTCTTCAGATGATTTGTCATCTTTGCTTTTAGCCAAGGGTGAGGGTTCAGTAATTGCTCTTTTCTGCTCAAGAACCAAATGACGAATTACGGCATCATTAAAGCGAAATGCCTCGGTTAATTCATTAAGGATATCTGTGTCACACTCAATGTTCATTAAGATATAGTGTGCCTTGTGTATCTTGTTAATCGAATAGGCTAATTGGCGGCGTCCCCAATCTTCAAAGCGGTGAATAGAACCACTTTTGCCTTCTATCATTGTTCGATAACGTTCAACCATTGCAGGTACTTGTTCGCTCTGATCAGGATGAACGAGAAATACAATTTCGTAGTGTCTCATGGTGCTCCTTATGGATTAAACAGCTTTATGCTGCCATCAATGTCATAAAGCAAGGAGATAATGTTTGGACATCGATTTAAGAATATGTTTTTGAGGCTAAAAGTTTTTTTTCAAAAAAATTTAGCCTGAAAAAGGAAACAAAACAGTATAGTAAAAATCAAAATGAATAGCAATTTAATCTAAACTGAGAAGTTGGAAATGGGTTATAATTTTTTAAAAAAAAGCAAGAATTGTGTTAAAAAACAATAAATTAAAGTCATTTATTTTTAAGATATTTTTAATGTTCATCATTATTATTTTAAGTTTTTTGTATAAAAATTTATTATTCTTAATTAATTAAAGAAAAATTGGTGTTTGACTTGATGATCGAGTTTGAGGTTGGCGAGCTTGGAAATATTGAATTAACTGATGTTACGCACTATGTTTCCAAGATGTTTAAGAAATACGATTTTTGAAAAAAATCGGATTTCTAAGCAAGCGGCGAAACGAGGTTTAAGAAATCTTTGAAAAAATCGGATTTCTAAGATCGAATAGAAGCACCCTGCGTAACATCAGGAATTAATTATAAAAACCCAAAAAAAAACCTCTGAGGTTTTGAAAACCTCAGAGGTTTGATTTGACTGAACTTTTTATGAATGATGAATTAAATCAATCATTTAAAAAAAAATTTTAGACAATCATTGTATCTTCTCAAAAAGTGTGGGTAAACTTGCCCAAACCTGTCAGGTTTTTTCCACAGAATTTAGAGAAGATACCAATCATTCATCATTTTTCAGTCGTCATCACCAGTGGCTTCACCAATCAGTTCCGCATGGACTAATTGACTCGTACCTTCTATCACCAATTCTGCCAATTCACCGAATTCCAAAACGTTGAAATAGGGTATTGCATATTCTTGCTCGACGGCTGTAACAGTCAATTCAGGTATGGCTTTCCAGCGGAAACCTTCCGAATCAAAATGAATTGTTCCATCCATTTTGAACTCGAAATTCAAGCCCATACCTCCTGATGTAGCCAAAAGTACATTTTTGCGATCATACGCAGGGTACATGACTTGCATGGTGCCGTCTTTATAAACCACTTTCGCCACTTCATTAACACCGGCTGTGCCTTCAATGGTAATACCTGGTGCCAAACCTTCATCCGCTTGTTGGATCATTGGACTAAAGACGCAAGCGATTTTACGGGCTGTCGCACCTAGAATCTCTATTTGCGTTTCACCATATTCATTGATCTCAACGCTACCACCAGCTGTCACTTCAAGCAAGAGTTCAGGTGCTTTAGGCATCGGCATAAACGTGACTTTGTAGCCGCTTGCGGTAATCAGTACATAACGACCTTCTGCATTCACACTTACCCCTGGCGCAGTGTCTTCTTCAACCGCTTCAATGCCGCCTTCTTCAGGAATAAAGGAAAATTCCAACCCTTGAAGTTCGCCTGAGCCTTGTACTATCAAAATACCTGTATCTTGCTGCTCTAAAGCAAGTTCAGGATAACTCGCTGCCAACGTCTGATTCAATTCAGACAATACCGTTGTCTTGCTTGTTGACCAGTTTCCGCCTAAACTCAAATCTACCTCTAAATCAGGCAGTTCAGGTAAGACAATTGTTGCGGACAACTTGACTTTCCTGTGCTTCTTAGGCAGTTTGATCTTCTTGCCCTTCTTGAATTTCAGCTTGCCCTTGACATTGACTTCAATGCCCAGATGTGCCAAAAACGTATTGATAACCGCAGGTTTAACCTCGTCAGCATTGAGGTTTAAGACAATTTCGAGCATAGTGTCAGTTGAGATTTCTTCCAATTCATCTCTACTGATATTTTCCAGGAGGTCAAGCCCAATAGCGAAAATGACTTCGTTATCCAAGCCACCAATGTTATTGGCATTTATACCACCATCAAGTACCCCTATTGACATTTCGTCAAAATGATCAATAGTTAGCCCACTCAAGGCATCCGCGCTGAGACTGGCAAACTGTTCTTGAGTAAAGGCCGCAACAGCTTCTATACTCAGATGAACAATCTGTTCTGCTGTTAA
The DNA here is from genome assembly GCA_029939505.1 of Thiotrichaceae bacterium. GTDB lineage: Bacteria > Pseudomonadota > Gammaproteobacteria > Beggiatoales > Beggiatoaceae > QNES01. Next base: position 8,525 of record JAOZSV010000124.1, read on the forward strand.
GACAGCAATCACATCGACATTCAGTTCAGCCACTTGTTCTTCAGTAAAGCCAGCCATCGCTTCGGCAGGTAAAGAGGTGACTTGTTCAACCGTAAAATGGCTAAAGACTACTGGGTTCAAGTGAACAATCTGTTCAGCTGTGATGTTCACAATGATTTCAGAAGTCAGTTGAGTCACTGCGTCGGCGGTGAGATCAAGTTGCCCTGTTTCATCATCGAATGTCCAGCCTTCTGGAGTCGTCGTTTCTATCTTTTCAACGTTGCCCCCTTGATGGATTATAACCAGCGTGATGGTGACTTTACTGGCGGCGGGTTGTTTTTCAACAACATTGATTAACACGGTCTCGAAAGTCTTCACCTCGAAGTCAATAACAAACAGCTTTGCCAATACTTCTGGAGGTAGATTTTCTACTTTCTCTTCAGGAAGCAGTAGTTCAAGAGAGACTTCGTCCTGGACAGCTAATATATCACTGTTAATGGCTCCAATCTGTTCGGCTGTCCAGAAACTCAAACTATTTGCGTCAAATAAGGCAAAGTTCTCGACAGTCAAAGAGGCAATCACTTCAGGAGATAACGCTTTAACTGCGGATTCTGTCAGTTCAAACTGAATTAATCCGTCGTCAAGTGTTATGACAGTCCAATCTATTGCTAGGAACTGCTCTAGGCGCGTTGTTTCAATCACTTCAAGATAGTTTAAAACTATCCAAGCTGATACGTCGCTGTCGCCAGAAATCCACTCCAATATGGTTCCTTCAGCACTTAACACGATCTCTTCAACGACTTCAACATGAAGGGACATCAGAATGTCAAAGCCCATCGCCTCTAAAATCTCCAGTTTTAGGACAAGAAACGCTTCTGCACTTAAACCAGATAGGGCTTTTACACTGATGTTTGATAGTTGTTCAAGCGTCAAACTTTCAAGAACACTGATATCAAGCGCAGCGACTTGTTCCATAGTAAGGCTACTGAGGGCAGCCAGAGGAATTTTAGCAAAATCTTCTGCGGTTATTCCGGCAATGCTTTCAAGAGAGAGCTTGATGATAGCATTGGCATCCAATTCTGGAAAATCAATCTCAATGACAGTGATCTCATCATCGTCAAGTGTTGATGGCGTGCCGGGGTCATCCTCAATGACGGTGATCTCTTCTACTGGATCAGGCGATGTTTCCGTGGCGGTTTCATCTTCTATGGTGATGTCTATTCCCATTTGTTGGCTTGTTACCAACACCATCAGATCATCTATCGGCAATTCGTTTTTCACCGTGAGAGGCATGAGTTCATGCAGGGTGACAATTTCATCCCTCTTTAGGGTTTCAAAGTCAATCCAGTAGATAAATGCCGGGTTCATGTACTTGTAGGCTTTTTTATCCACTTTGAAGTTGACAACGACTCTGAACTCGTTGGTCTTCTTGTCTTCTTTGACCTTGACTTTGGCGTTAATGTAGCTGGGTAAGAACGCTTTGTAGAACTCTTTCAGTTCTTTTTCAAGGGCCTTTCCGTAGTTCTTTGCACCATTTTTGCCATATCTGTCTTCAAAATTGGCGACGAATTGTTCCCGGAATAGTTTCTGATCCAGGGACAAAAATATCTTTGCCTTGGTCTCATCGTCCAAATCGACACTAAGTAATCTCAACTGGTCAGCGAATAGAAAAAATCTCTCGCCAGTCAGGCCTGCAATAAAGTCAAGCGACAGTCCTTTAATTCCAGTGACATCTAACGTGGCGAAATCAAGCACGGTCAAGCTCTTGATGTCTGTATCAGTCACGTCTTGTGTCACGTTGACGGGTAAGAGAGCAAACAGTTCTCTCACTTCGCTTTCTTTCATACCCTCAAAGTCAATAAAGCCGAAAAACGCCTTGGGCATGTAACTCAGGTGGAGCTTCTTGGCCTTTTTCTTATCCAGTTCAAACTTGACTTCGACTCTGAATTCCTTGGTCTTCTTGTCTTCTTTGACTTTGATCTTGGCTTTAATGTATTCAGGTAAGTACGCCTTGTAGAACTCTTTCAGTTCTTTTTCCAGTTCTTTTTTGAACTTCTTGTCATATTTACCGTGCTTCTTCTCAAACGCGGCGATGAACTGTTCCTGGAACAGGCGTTGATCCAAGTTGAAAAATAGCCGCGCTTTGGTTTCTTCGTCCAAATCGACACTAAGTAGTCTCAACTGGTCAGCGAATAGAAAAAATCTCTCGCCAGTCAAGCCTGTAATAAAGTCAAGCGACAGTCCTTCAATCCCGGTGATGTCCAAGGTGTCAATATTAACCTCATCACGATCATCATCGTCATCATCATCGTCATCACGATCATCATCGTCATCACGATCTTCAACAATCAGATCGCTAATCTCTGCATCAGTCACGTCCGCTGTCACGTTATCGGGCAAGAGAACAAACAGTTCTTTCACTTCGCTTTCTTTCATACCCGCAAAGTCAAGCCAGCTGAAAAACGCCTTGGGCATGTAACTCAGGTGGAGCTTATTGGCCTTTTTCTTATCCAGTTCAAATTTGACTTCGACTCTGAATTCCTTGGTCTTCTTGTCTTCTTTGACCTTGACTTTGGCTTTAATGTAGCTGGGTAAGAACGCTTTGTAGAACTCTTTCAGTTCTTTTTCAAGGATATCTCCGTACTTCTTTGCCGCATATTTGCCATATTTGCCTTCAAACAGGGTAATGAACTCTTGTTGGAATAGGCGCTGATTTAGGTTAAAAAATATCTTTGCCTTGGTATCATCGTCCAGTTCGGCACTGAGTCCATTCAATTGGTCAGCGAATAGAATAAATTCTTCGCCTGTCAAGCCTGCAATAAAGTCAAGCGACAGTCCTTTAATTCCAGTGACATCTAACGTGGCGAAATCTAGCATGGCGATATCAAGCAGGGTCAAGCTCTTGATGTCTGCATCAGTCACGTCTTGTGTCACGTTGACGGGTAAGAGAGCAAACAGTTCTCTCACTTCGCTTTCTTTCATACCCTCAAAGTCAAGAAAGCTGAAAAACGCTTTGGGCATGTAACTCAGGTGGAGCTTCTTGGCCTTTTTCTTATCCAGTTCAAATTTGACTTCGACTCTGATTTCCTTAGTCTTCTTGTCTTCTTTGACTTTGACTTTGGCTTTAATGTATTCCGGTAAGAACGCTTTGTAGAACTCTTTCAGTTCCTTTTCCAGTTCTTTTTCAAACTTCTTGTCATATTTACCGTGCTTCTTCTCAAACGCGGCGATGAACTGTTCTTGGAAAATGCGTTGATCCAGGTTGAGAAATATCTTTGCCTTGTTCTCTTCGTCCAAATCAAGCGTTTTCAGTTGGTCAATGAGGAGTACAAACTGCTCTCCTTTTAACGTCTGAAAAAAGTCTATTTCCAATTGAGCGATTGAGGTGACAGTCAATTCTGTTATTTGTACGTCTGTGAAGGTAACAGAAGAGGCGATATCGCCACCAGGTAGGCTCACGTCAGCTTGAGCAGTCAATGGGGTAATTGATGCACTTCCCATAGCTAACGTGAAAATGGCGGCTTGAATAGCCGCAGTGAGTTTTTTCTTTTTCAAGGTAATACTCCTTTAAATTAAAGTTGTTGATGCGAATTAAGAGCTAATTGGAGTTCAACGCTTCAGCTTTGGGCGTTTTTTGGATTGACAAAGCTAAAGCGTTGTACTCCATTTTTGAAATCCGCTTATTGATAAGCGTAGTGATATTTTTTTATAAAGTCAAGAAATAAATATCACTTTTGCTATGCCGATTTGTGGTAAGTCTCTGAATATATTGCGAATACACAGATATGCAAAAAAAAATCCATTTTACTCTCGTTACTCTCATTTCTACGTTGGAAATGAGGGAAACGAGGATAATGATAGGGCGTAAAATATTTTTTAGAAATTTTGTTATTTTGTCAGCATGTTACAATAAAAAAATATGATTTCTTAATGAGCTTAGAAATCCGATTTTTGAAAAAAAATCGGATTTCTTATAGTCATCTAATAATGAGCTTAGAAATCCGATTTTTGAAAAAAATCGGATTTCTTATAGTCATCTAATAATGAGCTTAGAAATCCGATTTTTGAAAAAAATCGGATTTCTTATAGTCATTCAATCATAATCTATCAAATTTTAGTATTTAAAGTCAAGTCGTCAAAAATGCACATACATATTTTAGGGATTTGTGGTACGTTCATGGCGGGGGTTGCTATCCTTGCTAAAGAAAATGGTTATAAGGTGACGGGTTCAGATGCCGCCACTTATCCGCCTATGAGTACGCAATTAGAGGCTTTAGGGATTGAATGTTATGCGGGCTATTCAGCGACGAATTTAAAGTCGCAACCCGATTGTGTGATTATTGGTAATGCTTTGTCACGTGGTAATTCAGAAGTTGAGGCTGTACTTGATCAAGGCTTGCCTTATATGTCGGGTCCGCAGTGGTTGGCAGAGCATATATTAGCTAAACGCTGGGTGTTGGCAGTGGCGGGAACACATGGTAAGACGACGACTTCTAGTTTGTTAGCTTGGATTTTAGAAGAGGCTGGCTTATCGCCTGGCTTTTTAATTGGTGGAGTGCCTGAAAATTTTGGTGTCTCGGCGCGTCTGGGAGAGGAGCCATTTTTTGTGGTGGAGGCTGATGAGTATGATACGGCTTTTTTTGACAAGCGTTCCAAGTTTGTACATTATCGCCCTCGTACTCTCGTTTTGAATAATTTGGAATTTGATCATGCTGATATTTTTCCAGATTTAGCCGCTATTCAGCGACAGTTTCATCATCTTGTACGCACAGTGCCGAGCAATGGCTTAATTATTCATAAAAATCAAGAAGTTGCAATTAATGAGGTATTGGAACAGGGATGTTGGACACCGAGAGAAACGATTGGAGAGAGTGAGTGCGATTGGTATGCGAAGTCTTTAAGTGAGGATTATAGTCATTTTGAAATTTGGCATAAAAATAAGCCCTTATGTGGAATCAAGTGGGATTTAATTGGACAATATAATGTTCATAATGCGTTGGCGGCGATTAGCAGTGCCCATCATGCAGGGGTACCTATTGCTGTGGCGTGTGAGGCGTTGGAAACTTTTCAGAGTGTGAAGCGGCGTTTAGAGTTGCGTGATGTGGTGAATGGTATTCGTGTTTATGATGATTTTGCACATCATCCGACTGCCATTGCTGCGACAATTGAGGCTTTACGACAACGGGTAGGAAAACAAAGGATTATTGCTGTACTTGAGCCACGTTCTAATACGATGCGTATGGGTATTCATAAAGATGATCTGATGTCTGTTTTGAAGGGGGCAGATGTGGTGGCGTTATTTCAACCTGAAAATCTGGGTTGGTCACTTTCTGAGAAGGCGCAATCTTTGGAGAATGCACGGGTATTTGATCAAGTAGGGGCTTTAATTGAGTATCTTGTTAGTCTTGCGCGGCGCGATGATCATATTTTAATTATGAGTAATGGTGGTTTTGAAAATATCCATTCTAGGTTAATAGATATTCTTTAATAAACTGAGGAAGGAGTACAACGAATTGACGAAATAAACGAATTTTTTTAATGAGGATGTTCTTGCAAAACTCTGAATACACGAGCTTTAAGAAATCCGATTTTTGAAAAAAATCGGATTTCTAAGTCTAAAATCGAAAAAGCGAGTTTTGGAGCTTTAAGAAATCCGATTTTTGAAAAAAATCGGATTTCTAAGTCTAAAATCGAAAAAGCGAGTTTTGGAGCTTTAAGAAATCCGATTTTTGAAAAAAATCGGATTTCTAAGTCTAAAATCGAAAAAGCGAGTTTTGGAGCTTTAAGAAATCCGATTTTTGAAAAAAATCGGATTTCTAAGTCTAAAATCGAAAAAGCGAGTTTTGGAGCTTTAAGAAATCCGATTTTTGAAAAAAATCGGATTTCTAAGTCTAAAATCGAAAAA
>JAOZSV010000003.1:0-13591 GCA_029939505.1 Thiotrichaceae bacterium
TACTCCAAAATACAAAGCTAAAGCGTTGTACTCCAAAATACAAAGCTAAAGCGTTTTCGAGGTTGTTTACGATGTTGAGGTGGATTCTGTTTGTCCTGCCTTTTTGATTAAATGCAAATTTCGCATATAAATAAATAGCCCCGTTATTTGTCCGACAATAAATACCGGATCAAGACGGTAAATAGAATAAGCTAATAAAGTGAGCGCACCAGCAATGCTGAAATACCAAAATTCCATCGGGATGACGCTACGTTGTTGACGTTCACTTTGCCACCATTGCACTAAAAAGCGCATGGAAAATAATGCTTGACCCGAAAAACCGATTATCAACCAAAAGGTTTCATTTTTCATGTTATTGATTATCTTCAATAATTTCAGCTAAACAAGCGCGGCGCTGTAACCACATCACTCCCAATAAATCAACAATGCCTACCCATAAACGGTCAAAGAAGCCATATTTGGATTGCCCGCGAGTTCGAGGACGATGGGTAACTTCTATTGAGACGATTTCTCCTCCATTTCGTAAAAATAGCGCGGGCAAGAAACGATGGTTATGGTTAAAATGCGGTAACGCTAAAAAGGCTTCGCGTGAGAATAGTTTAAGGCTACAGCCTGTATCAAGTGTGTTATCGTGCAATAAACGACGACGTATCCTGTTTGCAATCTGTGAAGAGAGGCGTTTTAGCAGGTTATCATAACGCTTGCGCCTAATACCAGCCACCATTTGGCGCTTTTGCGGAGACTCAGAATTTTGTAAAACCGCTAATAAGCGTGGAATATCAGCAGGATCGTTTTGTCCATCACCATCTAAAGTGACAATCCATTCTGTTCGTGCCGCTTTGACACCGGTTAAAATAGCAATACTTTGTCCATAAGAATGGTGATGACGAATAAGGCGCAATTTTTTTAAATGGGCGGCGATACTTTGCAATGTTTGCCAACTGTTATCGTTGCTTCCGTCGTCAACATAGATAAGCTCATAAGCGATTTTATCATCCAAAGCGGCACGAATTTCGTTAATTAAGGGTACGATATTGTCAGTTTCGTTATAAATAGGTACTAACACTGATAAACGGGGGATGTTATCGACTGAGTTTAAAAGGGGGTAATTATTCAAATTAATCCTCTAATGAACAATCCCAGAAATAGCCGCATTAATTTCAACTTGTTTGCCATCACAATCAAGTGATGCAGAAAAACAGCCATTGAGTTGTCCAGTGTCGGCATTGTACTCTTCAATAATCAATTTTGAGTTCTGCTTATATCTCGCATGGCTACAAGCTCCGTTCTTAGCATAAGGGGAGTTAAGTAATGTGAGGTTAAATTTATTACCCGTAAATGTACCTGTCTTTAACTGGGCTATTTTCAAATCTCGTAATTCAAACATTCCCACTTCTTTAGTAATGAGTCCCAGACTAAAATTACCTTCAAAAAATTCCATCCCAGGATTTTTAAGACCATCAAATGGATTTGGGGCAGTGACAGGGATGGCTTTGCCATCCACTTTCAGGGTTATACCCGTTGGGCATTGACCAGACGATAACCAGCTGCTTGAGCTGGGATCACTTCCTGTGACACAGGCTGTTAGGGCTAAAGTCAGTATAATTGGTATTGTTAAATGTTTTTTATTCATTTTAAAACCGTTCGCAATTCTGTTGTTAAATAGTCCAAAGCTGAAGCGTTTTCGAGGTTTAAGTTTTTTTTCAAAAAACTTAAACCTCGAACTCCAAAGTACAAAGAATTGTAGGGTGGTTTCGAGGTTAAAGTTTTTGCTTCACAAAAACTTTAACCTCGAAAAGTGTTTTAGTTGCCCACCTCTACTCAAAAAAAAATATTAGAACGCATAACGCACTAAAAATTCAATGCGTTCTTTGTAAAATGGCCATGCACAACTTGTATTGCAATTAAACTCACTCAATTTTCTATCCCGTTCTTTTAACCATTCACGTTGATCCTGCGCCAAATCTTCTTGCACTGGTTTAAAGAGTTTAGCAATACGCCCATCAGCGTGTTTTAACAATAGGCTGTTGCAAATCTTTTTTTCAACGAGAGTATTTGCCCTTTCACAGTTAAAAGAGGCTTGCTCTACTGATCCAAGTTGTTCAATTCTCACCTGATAAAACCTGATACCACAATCTGGTTTTGTACATTTTCGCAATTCAAAATTCCGTTCTTTTAACCACCGACGTTGATCTTTTAATAATAAACTACGTTCTGTTCCATCCAGAACACTCCGCAATTGCTTATAGGCACTGGCCATTTTTTCATCAGCGAGACTGAGTTTAGGGTTATCGCAAATGATATACTCAGCCTCTATTGAGGCTTCACTACAGTCGAAACTGGCTGCTGCTAATGAAACACTGATACAAATCAGGAGCACAGCCAATATTATGTTACTATTTAAAAATATCTTATAAAAAAACATCATTATCTCCAAATAAATTGGCTTTGTAATTTAACATAAACTTTTGTTTGTGTCACTATTTTTTGAGGAAATCAACCTGAATGAAACAAATAAGCCTAATTATTTCTTTTATTTTAATACTCATACCGCCTGTGGCTGCTGATCAAATATCGACTAAAACAACAGTTGTTTATAAATACATTGATGCAAAAGGGGTATTACATTTAAGCAATAAGCCTCCTAAGAAAAGTGAGCAAGTGCTGTATGCACGTAGTTATCTCGTACAATCTGAACCGCAACAACTGGCATCAGATTTGCTCGGAAAACAGGGTTTACAGGGAAAAACGCACCATAAATATAATGACTACGCACCTTTGATTGAAGCCGCCGCCCAAAATGCCAATTTACCCCCTGCCCTGTTACATGCTGTGGTTCAAGTTGAGTCCAATTATAACCCAAAAGCGGTTTCCCCAAAAGGGGCGGTGGGGCTTATGCAATTCATGCCTGCGACTGCTAAACGTTATGGTGTGACAGATCGTACTGATCCTGCTGCCAGCCTCAACGGCGGCGCACAGTATCTCCGCGATTTATTAACACGATTTAATGAAGACTTATCTTTAGCTCTGGCGGCTTATAATGCGGGAGAGAATGCGGTGAAACGCTATGGCAATACTATTCCACCTTATCAAGAAACAAGAAATTATGTTAAAAAGGTGAAGAAATTATATTTTAGGCTACAAGTTCTTTGAATCAACTATTCCGCCTTGAAATGCGAATTAAGAGTTTAAGGAAAGCCAAACCTGACAGGTTTAGTTTTGTGTCTTATTCAATTATCATAAGGAAAGCCAAACCTGTCAGGTTTAGTTTTGTGTCTTATTCAATTATCATTCCTAAGTTGGAGTCCAACGCTTTCGCTTTGGAACAGGAGTTCAACGCTTTCGCTTTGGAACAGGAGTTCAACGCTTTCGCTTTGGAACAGGAGTCCAACGCTTTCGCTTTGGAACAGGAGTCCAACGCTTTCGCTTTGGAACAGTTAAGTCGTTGGACTCCATAAATAAAGGTGATGATTTATTATGTTAAAGCTGTTTAAAAAAAACCAAACTTCTGATAAATCGGGAAAATCAGCCACATTAACCGTACAACCGTTATGCCCGCCGCCTATTAATTTGATGAATTTTGTGACGGGTATTGATAATGTACATATTGATGTCTTTCTCAGTCCACGTTTTATGAATTTGAGTCATCGCCTCATTTCTGAATTACTGAATGAGCGTAGTAGCGACAAAAGACGTTTTACAGATAAGCCATCAAAAAATGTGTTGAAACAACTAGAGGCGTTTGGTCATTGTTATGCACAAATGCTCACGGATGCGATACATCGTGTTAAAGAAAGTAAAGGCATAGATTCTATACAACTATTTCAAATCGCCGTTATTAAATTTGTATTAACTACAGTATTCGCTGAAACGGATAAGTTGTTATATAAATTAAGAAAAGCGAGCATTAAAGAGAGCCAACGAAAACTTGAATTATCGGAGCGTATTACTTGGATCAATCGAAATCAGAATAATTTGTCATATCAAGTCACTTATGAAATCTTCTCCCAATTACTTTGGGTTGAAAAGGGGAGTGTAAATAAAATACGCGACTCTTTATTAGGAATGGCTTGGACAATTCCTGAAGATTTGTTATCTAATCCGTTACTAAAAACACCAGATAAGCGCAACCATGAAATATTGATGAAGCATTATGTTTTGTTGTCCAAATATCCAGACAGTTATTATGGTTTTGAACGCCTATCTCTCTTGATTGATACATTACTTGATAAAATAGCTAAATCCTGCCAGATAGAAATTGCATCCTGTGCTGATAATCAAATCATTGATGAAAATAGGGCGGCAAACATTTCTTTTTCTTGGAAAGATGTCCCTGCCAATATGGCACTGTTGTTTGATTTTGAGAACACACAGCAGGCTTTGGCAGAAGAATCAACTAACGCTCTGCTTAAAGCCACATTTCGATCTCAACAGAAAGCTAATGAAATATTGGAACAGGGTTTACGCAAAGCACAACTGATTAAACATCTATTGGCTGCGTATGAAACGCCGCTTATGTATAACAACTATTTTAAACTGATTAAGCCCTATTTACTCTATCAAACTCTTTGCAATGAGGCTGATGACTTTGAAGTCGAACTGAAATTACAAAATCAACTTAAAATCAGACCTTTATGTCGTTCAGAGAAAAAAACCTTATCAATCAATCAGTTAAGGAATGCGAAAAAACGTTTAGCCAAATTAGCACAAAAACCAGATGGCGCGATTTTAAGACGCTTTATCACTGACTTTATCACCTACCGACGGGATTTAAAATATTATCGCTTGATACATGAGGCGATGGAAAAAGTTCATCTCTTAAATGATGAATCAGATGTGCAATTGTCTCGAAGCAACGGCATGTTGTATGAATTTATGGTGCCAGGTGAACAGACAAAAACGTCTGAATCTATCCGTTGTCATGTAATTCTCAAGGCTGATCTTCGTGGTTCTACGACAATGACAGCTGAACTTTGTCGGCGGGAACTCAGCCCTGCAACACATTTTAGTCGCAATTTTTTTAATCCTATTCGTAAGTGCATTGAAAATTTTGGGGCGGAAAAAGTGTTTATTGAAGGGGATGCTGTTATTCTCAGCCTGTTTGAATACCAAAAATCGCCCGAACAATGGTTAGCCGTCGCACGCGCTTGTGGTTTGGCAAAATGTATGTTAGCCGTTGTTGAAAAGCAAAATGAGGTGAGTCGCGCTTATGATTTGCCAGAATTGGAGTTGGGGATTGGTATTTGTTACTCTTCCAATGCTCCCCAATTTTTGTATGATGGTGATGACAGAATTATGATTTCACCAGCAATTGGTGATGCGGATCGTCTCTCATCATGCTCATGGAAACTACGGCATAAATATTCGCAAGTTTCTAACCTATTGACGAATGTCATGGTTTTTCAACAAGCAGCTGATGACGCATTTAAGGGCGAAAAAGGAATGACGACTTTTCGGTATAACCTGAATGGAATCAATTTAGAAGAGGCGGCTTTTAAAAAATTACAAAACGAAATGGCTTTACGTCACTTAAATATTCGTTTACCTGGCGATGAACATTCTACCCATTTTTATATCGGCTATTATCCTGATGCTCAAGGAGAAAGCCATCATGTTGTGATCCGCGAAGCTCAAGTCAAAGTGTGGCAAGAAGAGGGCGAAGATTATCCTTTGACAGATAACTTATATTATGAAACGGTGACGAATAGAACGATTCTTAATGCAATCAAAAAACGGGGATTTTAAGGAAAATTAAATAATATCCGAAATTTAACCTTGGCTTTAAAGGTTTTGGAAGTGATTAAAGTCTCATTCCTAAGTACAGGTATTTTGGAGTCCTCGAAATGGACTCCAAATTTTAAATTCCAAATTTAAGACCATTCTGCCAATATGTTATCCAAACTTGATTGAGCCAAACCCTTAATGCGTTTAATCAAGTCATCATGAGAAGCAAACGGTTCAAATTTTGACCTTTTTCTCTGATTGATTATGTTTCTGATGACATTTTGTTTAGCATTTACGCTTTTCAATTTGTCAATCAGTTCAGGGATAGGTAAGCTATTAACCGTTTCCAAAAGTGTTAGAGACGGTTTCTTTGGTGCCTGTTTTCTCGCAGAAGCAGAACCTTTTGCCTTAGAAACTGGCTTACTGCTAGGTTTCTTACTTGATTCATCAGCGGAAGTCATGTTTGCGGTTTCTACTAATGATTCTAATATCTTAATCTCCTCGTTTACTTGATCTTTTAGCGACTTCAAGAATTCAAGGTGTTCACGCAAAGCAGACTCTTTGGTGGGCTGTGCGCGAGATTTACTTTTAGATGGGCTCGCCATAAAATATTCCTTTCTAGTTTTTGAAGAAAAATTGTAACTACTCAGTCTTAGTTGTATTCCAAAAAAAGCAACCCAAAGCTAAAGCGTTGTACTCCAAAAAGAGCAACAAAGCTAAAGCATTCGAGGTTTTAGTTTTTCTTTAAAAAACTAAAACCTCGAATGTACTCCAAACAAACAACAAAGCTAAAGCGTTTTCGAGGTTTTAGTTTTTTTGAAAAAAAAACTAAAACCTCGAACTCCATTCGCATTTCAAGGCTGAGTAGTTACAAAATTTCAATTAAGAAGTATTCTAATTCGTTTCTTAAATTTTAGCAAGCCTTTTTTATCTTTTATTCTTTTTAAAATCAAGAATTTTTAAAATGTGATAAATCATGTCAAACATAAGTCGTAGAAGTTTTCTTTGTATGACGACTGGAGCCACTCTAGTCGCTTACGCGCCTGTGATTATGGCGCAGACAAAAAAAGTGGTGATTATTGGTGGCGGAGTAGGCGGCCTCATCGCTGCTAAAGAGATTCGCAAAGCGGATTCAACAATTGAAGTCACATTAATTGAGCGGAATAAATACTATCATACCGGCTTTATGAGTAATGAAGTATTAAGTGGTGAGCGAACTATTGATGCCATTAAATTTAACTATGATAGCCTTCATAAGTATGGCATAAAAATAGTTTATAATCGCGCTATTGGTATTGATCCCACAGAGAAAAGGGTGAGTCTTCAAGGGGGGGAGAAGATAGCTTATGATCGTTTGATTGTTTCCCCCGGCATTGATTTTCAGTGGGATGCTATTGAAGGCTATGACGAAACAGTTATTGACAAAATACCCCATGCTTGGAAAGCGGGTTCACAGACAATCATTTTACGCAAACAGTTAGAAGCCATGAAAGATGGGGGAACAGTTATTATATCTGTGCCGCGACAACCGTCAAGTTGTCCAATTGCCCCTTATGAACGCGCCAGCCTGATTGCCCTCTATCTCAAACAATATAAGTCGAAATCAAAAGTGTTGATTTTGGATGCGAAAAGTGCCATTCCCCAACAGGAATCGTTTATTCAAGGTTGGGAGAAACTCTATGGATTTGGTACGGATAATAGCTTGATCGAGTGGATTCCCGCCCATGATGGGGGAACTGTTATGAGCGTTGATGTGGATCATAAGACTGTTATCGCAGGTGAGTTTGAAGATGAATATACAGCAGAAGTTATCAATATCATTCCACCGCAAATCGCAGGGCGAATTGCTAAAGAGAGTGGTTTAGTTGATGAAAGCGGTTGGTGCCCTGTCAATCAGAAAACTTTTGAATCCCGTTTGCAAAAAGACATTTATGTCATTGGCGATGCTTGTATTACTAAAATGCCTAAATCCGCTTATTCTGCCAATACGCAAGCTAAGATTTGCGCCAAAGCAATTGTGTTAGCATTTCGTGGTATAAATGAAATGCCCGTTAAATCTCATTTTAACACTTGTTATAGTATTGTTGGAAAGGATTTTGGGATTTCCTCGGCTGCCGTATATCGTTTAGAAGGTGATACGATTCAAGCAGTTAAGGATGCTGATGGAATTTATCACCATGCGGAATCGTTTGAAGATAGAAAACGTGAGGTGGTTTCTGCGCGTAGGTGGTATAAGAATATAACTCAGGAATTGTTTTAACTGATGTTACGCACTATGTTTCCAAGAGATTTAAGAAATCCGATTTTTTTTCAAAAATCGGATTTCTTAAACCTCGTTTCGCCGCTTAGAAATCCGATTTTTTTTCAAAAATCGGATTTCTTAAACATCGTTTCGCCAGTTAACCATTATTCTTCAGAAGGATCTTCAGGTTCTTCATGAGCGATACCTTTATGGCAATCTATACAAGTTTTTCCTTCAGCAACTGCTTTTTGATGCTTTTTAGATGCTGAACTATCTTGCTCATCAAAATCCATATCATCAAAAGAATGGCATTCTCGACATTCTCGTGAATCAGTGGCTTTCATTTTCGCCCAAACACGATTAGCCATATCCCAACGATGAGCTTCATACTTCTCATCTGTATTAATTGTTCCCATGATTTCATGGTAAACATCTTTTGCCGCCATCACTTTAGCCCAGAGTTTTGGAACTAAAGAATGTGGTACGTGGCAATCCGCACAACCTGCTGTGACACCAGACGCATTTTTATAATGCACTGTTTCTTTTAATTCTTTCAGGTTGGTTTGCATGGAATGACAAGAAGCGCAAAACTCAGTGGTATTGGTGTATTTCAAAGTGACACTAAAAATACCCGCAAACACTATACCGCAAATAAATAAAAAAATACCCCAAATAAAGCCCTTTGACGAACGTGGTTCTTTTTCGCTCATATTTTTTTCTCCTGTGAGTTAGTTAATAATTGGTTTGAATCAGAGCAATGAGGAAACTTGCAAAATAATCATCAATCAGAATTTATTCTGAGGCTGACAATCATTTTGTAAGAGACTTAAAAAAAATTTTATTATATCAATTTTAAACTTCATCTGTTACAGAACAATTTTTTATAAGTTATTACGCTTAAATTAATTTATTCGACAATTAAATCAATAAGTTATAAACAATAGTACAACAAATTGTTAGAAAAAAACGGATTGATTTCAATGGTGAATACGCGCACTTTATTAATGATTTGCTTTAATTAACAAAGAGTTATCATTTCAAATGATAATTCAATACTAGAAAAAATCAATTCTAAAATCCGTTGTACTAAAAATTACTAAAATGATTTATTTCATAAAGTTGCTAATTCATTATTCAAATTCCTATTAAGATAATCTTGACAAATTGTTGAAATTCGAGTTGACAGTGGATTTTTGATTTGGTAAAATATTTTCACCTTATGGTGTACGGCGAATTTTGCCAAAACTAACGCTTGTTTTCAAAGCGTTTCATTTCAATATAATTAATTTGTGAGGAAAGTAGATGAAAAAGCTTTTAATTGGCGGAATGGTAGCAGCTTCTATGTTTGCTATGCAGTTGTCTCAGGCAGCAACAATTTGTGATGTCAAAGCCAGCTTGAACGATGCTCGTACAAAATTAGTCGAGATGGTTAAATCAGGCGACAAGGCAGCAAAAGGTGAAGGCACCTTGAGAAATCAGGTTGACGCTGCAACCACAAAGCTTGAAGAAGCTTACGAAGCCATGCTTGCTGACGACAACAAGGCTGACGATGCGAAAGTGGGTACATTCAAGGAAACATGGGAAGCCTTTAAAAACACTCGTGAAACTGGAATAATGCCAGCACTTGCGAAAGGTGATGTCAAAACCGCTAAAGACTTAGCTGGTAGTGTTCAAAAAGAACGCTTGGGTGTCATGAATGGTATCGTTAAAGAACTTGGTGGGGATGACTGCAAGTAACCAAAACTGAGTTAGTTTATGGTTTTTTGAGTTTCTCAAAACCCTTAGCATTTGCTAAGGGTTTTTTTTTGCATTCAATCCATTTAATCCAAAAAATCTTTGTCACTCAAAAACCTCAGAGGTTTTGAAAACCTCAGAGGTTTGAAATTAAAAAAATTGAAACGAAAATGCCTTTTTTTAATCCACCTATTGAAAATCACTATAACGAAAATGCTGACCTTGTTCTTTATAATGGTCATGTCAGTGAATTTGTAGCGACAATTCCTGATAATACGGTTTCTCTTGTTATCACCTCTCCGCCCTACGCTTCGCTCGCTAAAATTGAAGTAAAAATATGATTAAAAGTTTTGGTGATAAAGAATTAGAAAAATGTTGGTATAAGAGTTATTGTAGAAAAATCAGTGCTAACTTAAAGAACCGTGTTCTTATGAAACTTGACTGGATAGACGCAGCAACTTGTATAGAAGATTTACAAAATCCACCCAGCAATTATTTACATAAGTTAAGTGGAAATTATGAAGGTTATTGGGCAATTTCTGTCAATGGTCCTTGGCGATTAATATTTGAATTTGAAAAAAGTAACGCTTATGATGTACAACTCGTTCAATATCATTAAATTTTATACAAGGATTTTGCTATGAATATCACTAAACGTAAACCCTTTTCGCCTGGTGAAATTCTGGTTGAAGAATTTTTAGAACCGCTTAATTTAAGCCACATTCAACTTGCTGAACGGATTAAGATACCACATAGCCTCCTGAATGACATTATCAACAATCGTCATGAGATTAACTCTGATATTGCTATTCGTTTAGGGAAAGTATTTGGTACAAGTGCTGAGGTGTGGCTCAATCTCCAAATGAAGTGGAATTTATGGCATGATTTATATGAAAGTAAAAATACTTTTGAATATGAGTGCATCAAGCGGTTTGAGTTTAAAAATAAGAAACTCGCCTTGTCACCCAGTTTTTTAGCCTGTTAAAGCGTTCCTATTCCACTGGAGAAAATGGCGAAAGTGCCGCAAGAATGGAAAGATAAAATGCCAGAACTATATTCGTTGAGGTGACTAAATAGTATGATTATCACAGATTTTAACCAAACGTTATTAAATAATCACTTTGATTTGCTGAAAAATTTAAATAAAAACAATAAGTTAGAATTGATTTTATGGCTTTCACAATCCTTAAAATCTACAGCATCAAAAGAAATTTCCTTGAGACCTTTATTTGGTACTTTTCAATCAGAACAGAGTGCAGAAGAACTTATAGCAGAAATACAACAGAGTCGATTGTTTAGTGGTAACAAAGGAACTAAAATATGGCGAGAGAGCAACCAATCAAAATCTTGATTGGATTTTCCTCGTTCCCAACGTCTTCGTTGGAAATGCTAAAATGTTAACTTGTAGAATGGGTGAGCAATAAAAAGACATTGCCAATCCTACACCAACTGATAAGTGATAACTAATTATGAACATTGAACAAGCGCGTTTTAACATGATTGAACAACAAATCCGCCCTTGGGAGGTACTTGATCAACAAGTGTTGGATTTAATGTCTCAAGTGCCTAGAGAAAAATTTGTCCCTGAAACCTATCGTCATTTGGCATTTACTGACACCCCTATTCCCTTGGCGCATGATCAAGTGATGATGCCTCCCAAACTTGAAGGACGCTTATTACAGGCATTGATGCTCCATCCAAAAGATACAGTGTTGGAAATTGGGACAGGTAGTGGCTATCTAACAGCGTTATTAGCAAAATCAGCGCGACATGTTGATAGTGTCGATATTTTTGAAGATTTAGTCAATACGGCCAATACACAGCTTAACGCATTGAATATTAACAATTTTTCTCTTAATGTTGGCGATGCCGTAAATGGTTGGCAGACTGATACGCGCTATGATGTGATTGTTCTCACTGGCTCTGTACCTGTTTTAAATCCGCAATTGAAAGAGCAATTAAATGAGGGCGGTTGTTTATTCGCGATTGTCGGAGAAGAACCTGTTATGCAGGCTTATTTGATTAATCGTATTAGTGAAGATGAATTTGATACAGAGGTTTTATTTGAAACATCGTTACCGCCTTTGGTGGACAAGCTTCGCTCAGATCATTTTGTCTTGTGATTTTAATTGAAGTTTTAAAAAGGGCGAACAGGTTTCGAGGTTTAATTTTAGAATTGATGCACTGAGTACAACGGATTTTAGAATAAAACGGATTAAATAAAATCAATTCATAGTCACAAGCGTTTTTTTAAATCCGTTTATTTCGCAAATCCGTTGTACTATTATTGTAAAACAATTATTATCACAGTGCGTCTCAATTTAACAAAAAATCTCGAATAAATTATGTATAAGCATTTGTTTTTATTATTATTTATTTGTTTTAATCTCCCCATTCAAGCAGAAACCCTCTTAGAACTTTACAAAATCGCCGAGCAAAATGATCCCCAAGTGAAAATCGCCTATTCTGACTACTTGGCGATCCTAGAAAAGAAGTCACAAGCGCGTGCGCCATTATTACCACAAGTGACTTTAGGTGCTGATGTGACTGAAAAATGGACTGAAAGTGATGGGATGTTTGGAGGTAAGCAAGAAAATACGGGCTTTGGTTATAATCTCTCTCTTAATTATGCCCTTTATCGACGTGAACTCAAAATTCAATTAGAACAAGTTGATAGCCAAATTAAACAAGCCCAAGCCTCTTACGAAAGTGCAAAACTAGCCTTAATGGAACGACTCGCCAGCCGCTATTTTGGGATACTTGCTGCGAATGATAATTTGAAATTTGCGCGTAGTGCAAAAAAAGCGTTTAAGCGACAAAAGGAAGAGGCACAGCAGCGTTTTGAAGTAGGGCTGATTGCCATCACTGATGTTCATGAAGCCCAAGCGAGCTATGATTTAGCTGTCGCTGATGAAATTCAAGCACAAAATGAATTAAATAATGCTTATGAATCGTTGCGCGAAATCACAGGAGAATATCATCAAGCGTTAGCTTTTTTGAATGAAGACGCACCTTTATTGGGTCCCAAACCTGTTGATATTGATAGTTGGACTGAATTTGCACTGGCACAAAATCCACAATTACAGGCGGCACAATATGCTGTAGAAACAGCCCGTCAAGAAACTGAAAAACAACGCGCGGCGAATTGGCCAACCATTGATTTAGTCGGTAGGCATAGTTATAGCGACATTGCCAGAGGTGATGAGAACACGATGGGCAGTAAAACAATATCTAACAGTTTGGCTATACAATTAAATTATTCCCTATATGAAGGGGGCGCGATACGTTCACGCATAAAGGAAGCGAGGGTGCGGTATGTTCAAGCATTAGATAAACTTGAACAACAACGTCGCGCTGTTCAATTGCAAACCCGTCAAACCTTTTTGAATTTGCTGTCTAATATCAGTCGAGTGAAAGCACTTAAACAAGCGTTAATTTCAACGGAAATTGCCCTAAAAGCGGTGCAAACCAGTTTTGAATTAGGTACGCGAACATCAGTTGATGTCGTCAACGCTCAACGTGATTTACTCCGTGCCAAACGTGATTATTCACGTACTCGTTATGATTACGTGCTTGACACTTTACGACTCAAGCAAGTGACGGGTTCACTTAATTTAGATGATTTAAGTGAACTCAATAATTGGCTCACTCAGCATCGGATTGAATTACAACTCGTTTATTAAAAGAAATCTCTTCACGCGAAAAAACCTCTGAGGTTTGGATTCCATTTTAGGTTTGGCTTGCGAAAAAACCTCTGAGGTTTCCAAAACCTCTGAGGTTTGGATTCCATTTTAGGTTTGGCTTGCGAAAAAACCTCAGAGGTTTCCAAAACCTCAGAGGTTTGGCTCCATTTTAAAGAAATCTTTTCACGCGAAAAAACCTCTGAGGTTT
>JAOZSV010000003.1:13691-76310 GCA_029939505.1 Thiotrichaceae bacterium
GAGGTTTGGCTCCATTTTAAAGAAATCTTTTCACGCGAAAAAACCTCTGAGGTTTCCAAAACCTCAGAGGTTTGGCTCCATTTTAAAGAAATCTCTTCACGCGAAAAAACCTCAGAGGTTTCCAAAACCTCAGAGGTTTGGATTCCATTTTAAAGAAATCTCTTCACGCAAAAAAACCTCAGAGGTTTCTAAAACCTCTGAGGTTTGGCTCCATTTTAAAGAAATCTTTTCACGCGAAAAAACCTCTGAGGTTTCCAAAACCTCAGAGGTTTGGCTCCATTTTAAAGAAATCTCTTCACGCGAAAAAACCTCAGAGGTTTGGATTCCATTTTAAAGTTAGCGAACGGTTCTAATATGACAGGTTTTTCCTAAGTTATCCAATTCCCAATTCCCAATTCCCAATCTCCAATTCACAATATCTGAATCATTGCTTATGGATAACTTATTTTTCTCTTTGATCAGATCAATCTGTTTATTATCTTCTATTGCTGCCTGTCCAAACCAATAAGATAAATCCTTGTTTAAAAACGTCTCTGAGGGTATATGTTGAGAACCATCAAAGGAAAAACTTAAACCCACTAAACCATTCATAATATTAAGAGAGCCAGAACGGAGATAAAAGCGATCATCAAACAATCGTAAAGTACAAAACTGTTCAAGTACCTGCTTGACAATTTTTACAGACACTTTCGCCTTTGCAGGATAAGGACAACGGGGATAAGTAAGATACATATCAGGATCAAGCAATTTTTCTACGTCATAAAGGCTGTATTGGTAGGGATCATTTATTTGCCACAACATGGCTTGAGCACTTGCATAATGCAATGCACAATGAAAAACACCATGCTCACTGATGAGCTTATTTAATATGCCCTGAATGTCAGTTAAGTGCTTATCAAATAGACTAGTTACACGATACTCTTGCGACAAATTCTCAGAACTATTCAAACAATCTTTTTGGCATGAAAGCGTTTTAGAATGGGTAATAACGGGTAATTTCTGCAAATCAAAATCGGCGACGATAAACCCCAAAAATTGCTGTTCATGAATCACAGGGTGCATTGCACTGATACAGGGGCGACCTGTATTTTGACTGATATACACAGAAGATAATAGAAAATGCCGCTTGGGATATAAACTGACGGAGTAAGGTCGTCTTGATAAATCCTGATTGCGGTAAGTGTTATCAACACCGTTGGTAGTGATGTTAGAGCTGATTTGTCTGCCCAGTTTGTCAACAGCATAAACCAAGTGGCAATAGGGAATTGAACTGAAATGTCTTCGGAGGACTTCATCCAACAGTTTTAAATCTGACCAGGCAAAGACACATATTTGAGACAATTCAAGCATCGCTGGTTCAAACAAGGTCGCTAATATTTTACGTTGTTTTCCATTCGTATTTTTAACCCACATTTTTTTATCCTTATTATAGTTACCTTTTTACAATAAATAATCAAAAAATATGCCAATTTTGGACTTAATTTTAATTAAAAGAATTTGATAATAATTAAAATGATCTAAAGATATGCTGTCAACTTAAAATGGCTTGCATTTTGCAGTAATGTTCAGAGAAATAATTGAACCTAACAGTTACTTCGTTTCACAGGACGAACACATAGCCCCTACAAAAGAAAACATTTTGGAGTTCGAGGTTTTAGTTTTTTTGAAAAAAAACTAAATTCGAGGCTAAAGTTTTTTCTTCAAAAAAACTTTAGCCTCGAATCGAAAACGCTTTAGCTTTGTTAGAGCATATTGAAGAATAATATTTTTACAAAGGATTACTTTCCATGAAAAGAATACTACAAATTGACGGTGGCGGTATTATGGGGGTTATCCCTTCCACTGTCCTTGCCAGTTTGGAAGAGAAGCTGAGTAATAAGCCCTTATGTAAGTGTTTTGATTTGATTACAGGCACTTCCACCGGCGCAATTATTGGCGGTGCCATTGCAGCGGGCGTTCCTGCAAAAGAAATTGCAAGTATCTATACTGACAAAGGTAAAGAACTCTTTACAAGACGAACTTTATGGAATCCAACAAACTGGTTGCGGAGTAAATATGATCGCAAGCCTTTTATGGATGAAATCGCTAAAACCGAAACAATCAATCGGGATGAACAGGGCAACAGGATACCATTAGGCCAAATCAAACTTTCTGATTTAAAACATCGATTCATGGCGACCAGTTTTAATCTCTGCTCACAGCGAACACATTTTATCAAATCGTGGGAAAAAAGACATGACAAATACCGCCTTATAGATGTGATTTCGTGGTCTGCACTTTCAGCAGCGTATTATTTCGGTAAAATCAATGTGAGTGATTATGAGTGGTGTCACTTCCAACCAGGCTGTTACAAAGAATGCGGAGAGAGTAGTCAGTCTAAAGATCAATTAGAAGACTACAAAAGATGCCGCTATCAACCAGACAATGATTCTAAGAATGTTGCCCTAAATAAAGGGGCAGTATTTCAAGATGGGGGACAAGGCGCACATAATAATA
This sequence comes from Thiotrichaceae bacterium, assembly GCA_029939505.1. Classification (GTDB taxonomy): domain Bacteria; phylum Pseudomonadota; class Gammaproteobacteria; order Beggiatoales; family Beggiatoaceae; genus QNES01. Next base: position 16,188 of record JAOZSV010000003.1, read on the forward strand.
CACTGGCTTATGCACTCATGGAAGCGGTGGCAAATGACTGGATAAAAGAGGATGAGGATATTTATATTCTCTCATTAGGTGCAGGCAGCGTCGATCAATATGTTCCCTACGAAAAGGCTGAAAGGTTCAATCTCCTTAAACAAATCTATCTCCATTACTTAGGGCAAGCGAGAAATGAATCTATTGTGGATCAAGTGCTTGCGACAATTCATCTTTCAAGTTACAACCCAAAAATCAAATTCAAGCGAATTGATCGAGTTGTAAAAGAAGCGGAAAATGGGCTGGATAAAGTAGAATATATTGAACAATATCGTAAATACGGTGAAGAACTGTCTGAGCAACTGACTGATGAAGACCTAAAAATGTTTTTATAAAAGTCTCCAAAGCTGAAGCGTTGGACTCCAAAAAACGCCGAAATTTCCAATGGAGTACAACGCTTCAGCTTTGTCATTCTACAATAACGCCAACAACGCTGCCTCATCAATCACCTTAATACCCAAAGCACGCGCCTTATTCAATTTACTCCCCGCCTTTTCACCTGCCACCACATAATGCGTTTTTTTAGAAACGCTACTACTCACTTTTGCCCCTAAAGTTTCTAAACGCGCCTTTGTTTCTTTACGAGTCATATTGGCTAAAGTCCCTGTTAAAACAAAGGTTTTACCCGCTAAGGATTGTGCGGTGGCAAGAAGAACTTCATTTTCTAACCAATGGACACCGACATTTTGTAAGCGTTGAATAATCTCCAGATTAGCGCGTTCTCTGAAAAAAACCACAATATATTCTGCGACAATCGGCCCAATATCGGGGACTTTTTGCAATTCATCAACCGTCGCTTGCATCAGTTTTTCTAGGGAACAAAAATGTTGTGTGAGAATGCGGGCAGTCGATTCTCCCACTTCGCGGATGCCAAGCGCATAGAGAAAACGAGCAAAAGTCGTCGTTTTACTCTTATCAAGTGCCATAATCATATTATTAGCCGATTTATCACCCATACGCTCAAGCCCTGCCCATTGCTTATGACTTAAAGCATAAATATCCGCAATATTATTGACCAAACCAGCATCTATCAGTTGCACAACCAACCTTTCGCCTAAGCCATCAATATCCATTGCACGGCGTGAGGCAAAATGTTGTAATGCCTGCTTACGTTGCGCCGGACAAAATAAACCACCTGTGCAGCGTAACACCGCCTCTTCCTTGACACGACTCACATCGGAACCACAAACTGGACATTTACTTGGTAAAACAAAGAGTTCCGTATTAGCAAGCCGTTTTTCTGGAAGTGAACGCACAATTTCAGGAATCACATCACCCGCACGGCGCACAATAACCATATCCCCAACACGCACATCTTTGCGATTAATCTCATCCTGATTATGTAAAGTCGCATTAGTCACAGTGACACCGCCAACATTAACCGGCGCGAGGCGGGCAACCGGTGTCAATGCCCCAGTGCGCCCAACTTGCACATCAATCTCTAATAATTGCGTGATGGCTTCTTGTGCGGGAAACTTATGGGCAATCGCCCAGCGTGGTGCGCGGGAAACAAAACCCAGTTTTTCTTGTTGAGCAATACGATTGACTTTATACACAACCCCGTCAATATCAAAGGGCAGCGCGTCGCGGCGTGCCAATATCCCTTGATAATAATCCAAACAGCCTTGAATACCATGAACAAGCTCTATATCAACATAAATAGGGAACCCCCAAACTTGCAAACGGTGTAAAATCTCATAATGGCTCTCGATGCACAGTTCCCCATCAACCACGCCATAACTAAAAAAACTCAAAGGGCGATTCGCCGTCTGACGAGAATCCAATTGACGCAAACTCCCCGCCGCCGCATTGCGTGGATTAGCAAAGGTTTTTTCACCTTTAGCGATTTTTTGTCGATTCAATCTCTCAAAACCCACTTTAGGCATAAATACTTCGCCACGCACTTCTAAGAAATGAGGGAAATCATCACCTCGCAAACGGAGCGGAATCGCTTTAATGGTTTTGACATTATGAGTCACATCTTCACCACTTCTACCATCACCCCGTGTTGCGGCTTTCACCAACAAACCCTTTTCATAACGCAAACTCACTGCAAGTCCATCTAATTTAGGTTCAGCCACATATTCAATCGCTTCCTCCCCCAAACGTTCCCTAACCCGTTGATCAAAATCATGAACTTCCTTATGTTCAAACGCATTATTTAAAGATAACATGGGTATCGTATGAGCCACTTCAGCAAATGCGCTCAAAGGGGTGGCACCCACACGTTGTGTCGGAGAGTCTGGCGTAACCAGAACGGGATATTCTGCTTCAAGTGCTTGTAACGCCAGCATTAAGCGATCATATTCGCTATCAGGGATACGGGGCTCATCAAGCACATAATAACAATAATTATGCTCATTAATCGAATCGCGTAATCTCGTCGCTTCTTGTTGAATTTTATTGTGAATTATCATATCAATTCAATGGTGAATGGTGAATGGTGAATGGTGAATGATTTATAACTACTCAGCCTTGAAATGCGAATGGAGTTCGAGGTTTTAGTTTTTTTTTCAAAAAAACTAAAACCTCGAAAACGCTTTAGCTTTGTTGCTTGGAGTACAACGCTTTAGCTTTGTTGTTTGGAGTACAACGCTTTAGCTTTGGCTGTGACAAAATGACTAGCGATCAAAGCTAAAGCGTTGGACTCCATCATATCCGATCACCATTCGAGGTTTGAGTTTTTTGAAGAAAAACTCAATTCGAGGTTCAAGTTTTTTCGGTAAAAAAAACTTGAACCTCGAATCGAAACCATTCACCATTATTTTTACTGTGATTGTGAAGGCATAAATTCGCCAAGCATTTCTTCCAAACCCAACATATTAATCGCCATTTCTAAACCCATTTTTAATAAAATAACTATAATCCCTAAAATAATAAGTGCAGGGATAAGGGCGAATACCCATTTAATCATAAAAATAACCATAGAAAAAAAGGGCATTTTTATGTTGGTAATCACAACATTTTGGCTTTCATTTTCCATTATTTTAAAACCTTTTTTTTGATGAAAGTGCCTCAATAAATTCTAGTGAAATAACCCAAATCTTATGAAACACTGAATATTGCAATATATCAATTCTAATTAAAAATTCAATTCTAATTTGAGGCTAAACTTTTTATTCAAAAAATTTTCACCTCAAATATTGTTTATCATTGAGACTAAAATGATAAATTCCAAACATATAGAGGTTCAGATAAATCACTTCCAAAAACCTGACAGGTTTCCAAAACCTGTCAGGTTTAGTGTGATAAATCACTTCCAAAAACCTGACAGGTTTAGTGTGTGAAATGATTTATCTGAAAAACGATAGAAAAAACGGGAATGTAGTGAACACAAAAATTTTTTATGCGAGTGCTTAATACGTTTCCATGCTCATAATCATTATAATTAAAGTGATGTCGATTTTCAAATTCTTAGAAATCCGATTTTTTTCAAAAAATCGCTGAAACCTCAGCCCATATTAAAATATAAATATACTGCACACGGGCATAACTTAAACTTTTTATGCTGGTTCGGTGGGCAACAAAGTGCCCACCCTACAAACCTCAAATTTTCATGTCGGGTGGGCAATTTTTTTACTGCCCACCTTCTACAAACCTCAAATTTTCATGTAGGGTGGGCAATCTTTTACTGCCCACCTTCCTCATTAAAAAAGTTAAACTTATTACCTTGTTGAGTATAGTTAATTAACATAATAATACAGATGGAGAAAAACTAATGAGTCACAGCACTTTGCCACCCAAACAAGGACTCTATGATCCACAGAATGAACATGATGCCTGTGGTGTCGGTTTTATTGTTCATATCAAAGGGCATAAAAACCACGAAATTATCAAACAAGGTTTAGAAATCCTAAAAAATCTAACCCATCGAGGTGCAGTAGGTGCTGATCCTCTCGCTGGCGACGGGGCTGGAATTCTTATCCAAACGCCAGATGCTTTTTTGCGCGAAATGTGCAAAACCTCTTTTGCAACGCCCTTGCCGCCGCTCGGTGAATATGGTGTGGGCATGGTATTTTTGTCGCGTCATGCAGAAGCTGCTTGTGAAAAAGTGGTGACTAAAATTATTGCCGATGAAGGACAAATTTTACTGGGCTGGCGAGATGTACCAACGAATAATAACTGCTTAGGCGAAAGTGTTAAAGCCTGTGAGCCTGTGATTCGGCAAGTGTTTATAAAAAAAGGGAGCAATTGCGCTGATCAGGATACTTTTGAGCGGAAACTGTTTATTATTCGCAAAATCATCGAACATGCCGTTGAACGCGAATTGAAATTAAATAAAACTCATTTTTATATTCCCTCCTTTTCATCACGCACCCTATTATACAAAGGCATGTTACTCGCTAATCAAGTCGGGGATTTTTATCCTGATTTATTAGATGAACGCATGATAACGGCACTGGCTCTCGTCCATCAACGCTTTTCAACAAATACATTTCCAACTTGGGATTTAGCGCAACCTTTCCGCATGATTTGCCATAATGGTGAATTCAACACCTTGCGCGGCAATATCAATTGGATGGCCGCCCGCCGTCATTCGATGGTTTCCGAATTACTCGGCGATGATTTGAAAAAATTATGGCCTTTGATTACTAAAGGACGCTCTGACTCTGCCAGTTTTGACAATGCCCTAGAATTACTGGTGGCGGGCGGCTACCCCATAGCAGAAGCAATGATGCTGCTCATTCCAGAAGCCTGGGCGGATAATCCACTCATGGACGAAAAGCGTCGCGCATTCTACGAATATCGTGCTGCCCTCATGGAACCTTGGGATGGTCCAGCGGCGGTTGCCTTCACAGATGGCCGCCAAATTGGAGCCACTTTGGATAGAAATGGCTTACGTCCTGCGCGTTACTTAGTCACCAATGATGACATCGTGATCATGGGATCAGAAATGGGCGTACTTAATATCCCACAGGAAAAGATCATCAAAAAATGGCGGTTGCAACCCGGCAAAATGTTTTTGATTGATACCGAACAAGGACGCATTATTGATGATGCTGAATTAAAAGCGCAATTAGCCAACAATGCCCCCTATCAAGATTGGTTAGATAAAACGCAAATTTCCTTGGAAGAGTTACCCCCTGAAGTAGCCGCAATGCCACCGTCTAAAAAAACGTTTTTAGATCGTCAACAGGCTTTCGGTTATACGCAAGAAGACTTGAAAATCTTTTTAATACCAATGGTTATTAGTGGTCAAGACCCGATTGGCTCAATGGGTGTTGATACCTCGCTGGCCGTATTATCAAATCGCCCAAGAATGCTATATGACTACTTCAAGCAAAATTTCGCACAAGTCACGAATCCGCCGATTGATCCGATTCGAGAAGAATTAGTCATGTCCTTAGTCTCCATGATTGGACCCCGCCCTAATCTCTTAGGACTCAAACAAGGACCTTCTCATAAGCGGCTTGAAGTCCGTCAGCCCATTTTGACGAATACCGATTTAGAAAAAGTACGCCGTATTGAAGCTCGCACGGGTGGCGCGTTTCACACAAAAACGCTGAATATCTGTTATTCAGCAAACAGTGAACAATCCGTGAAACTCAGTATGGAAACCGCCCTGAACCAACTGTGCAAACAAGCTGAAGAAGCGGTACTCGCGGGTAATAATATTTTAATCCTATCTGATCGCGCTGTAGATGCCGATCATATTGCTATTCCTGCCCTCTTAGCAACATCGGCTGTTCATCATTACTTGATAAAAAAAGGCTTACGCACAGAATCGGGGTTAGTCGTAGAAACAGGCGAAGCGCGTGAAGTTCAACATTTTTGTTTGCTCGCAGGCTACGGAGCAGAAGCGATTAATCCCTACCTTGCTTTTGATACACTTTCTAGCATTCGGCACACATTGCCTGAAAAACTGACTGAACAAGAAGTCCACAAACGCTATATCAAAGCCGTCAATAAAGGACTATTAAAAGTCATGTCAAAAATGGGCATTTCCACCTATCAATCTTATTGTGGTGCCCAGATTTTTGATGCAATCGGATTAGCTAATGACTTTATAGAACGCTATTTCACCGGCACGCAATGTAGTACATCCGGTGTTGGATTAGCCGAAATTGCAGAAGAAACCGTGCAGAAACACCAGTTAGCGTATGGAAATGCACCCCTGTATCGCAATGCGTTAGAGGTTGGCGGAGAATATGCTTATCGCGTTGATGGAGAAAAACACGCTTGGACTCCTCAAAGTATTAGCACATTACAACAAGCCACTCGCAACAATAACCGCGCGTTATATGATGAATACGCCAAAGAAATCAATGAACAAAATGAACGAATACTCACATTACGCGGACTGTTTGAATTTAAACCGGCTAATGAACCGATTCCCTTAGAAGAAGTTGAACCCGCATCAGAGATTATAAAACGCTTTGCGACAGGCGCGATGTCCTTTGGTTCTATTTCTTATGAAGCGCACACAACTATCGCTATCGCCATGAATCGTCTTGGCGGAAAATCCAATACCGGAGAAGGCGGCGAAGAAGCAGAACGCTATGTACCGCTGCCTAATGGTGATTCAAAACGTTCCGCCATTAAACAAGTCGCCTCCGGGCGATTTGGTGTCACGACAGAATATTTAGTGAATGCTGATGATATTCAAATTAAAATCGCGCAAGGCGCGAAACCAGGCGAAGGCGGACAATTACCCGGTCATAAAGTCAATAAAACCATCGCACGAGTTCGTCACTCCACGCCCGGCGTAGGGCTGATTTCACCGCCCCCACATCACGACATTTATTCGATTGAAGACTTAGCACAATTGATTCACGATCTCAAAAACGTCAATCCCAAAGCAAGGATTAGCGTCAAACTCGTCTCTGAAATTGGAGTAGGTACAGTCGCAGCGGGTGTTTCCAAAGCCCATGCTGATCATGTAACGATTTCCGGCTATGAAGGTGGCACAGGGGCAAGTCCCATTACTTCCATTAAACACGCCGGTTCACCTTGGGAAATCGGTTTAGCTGAAACCCACCAAACCTTAATCCTCAACAAATTGCGAGGACGCATTGCGGTGCAAACCGATGGTGGATTACGGACTGGGCGTGATGTCGTCATCGCCGCCTTATTGGGTGCTGATGAATTTGGCTTTGCAACAAGCGCATTAATTGTATCCGGCTGCATTATGATGCGTAAATGCCATCTCAATACCTGCCCTGTAGGTGTCGCAACGCAAGACCCTGAATTGCGTAAGCGTTTTATGGGAAAACCTGAATATCTCGTCAATTTTTTCACATTTTTAGCTGAAGATATCCGAGAATGGATGGCAAAACTGGGTTTTCGCACCATCAATGAAATGATTGGACGTTCTGATAAACTAGATATGCGCCGCGCCATTTCCCATTGGAAAGCCAAAGGACTTGACTTCTCACGCATTTTATATAAACCAGAAGTGGGACCAGATGTCGCCGTTTATCATTGTGAAAAGCAAGAACATGGCTTAGAAAATGCGCTAGATCAATCCCTTATCAAACAAGCAAAACCCGCATTAGAAAACCGTACTCCTGTAAAGATTGAAATACCGATTTGCAATAGTAATCGGACTTTCGGTGCAATGTTATCTGGCGAAGTGGCTAAACGTTATGGACATAAAGGGCTGCCAGAAAACACGATTGATATTAAAGTCATCGGCTGCGCTGGACAAAGTTTTGGGGCTTTTGTCGCGCATGGCGTGACAATTGAATTGATAGGCGAAGCCAACGACTATGTCGGCAAAGGTTTAAGTGGAGGGCGTTTAATCATTTACCCGCCAAAAGAATGTCCCATTGTCGCAGAAGAAAATATCATTGTCGGCAATACAGTATTATACGGTGCCATTAGCGGCGAATGCTATTTCAGAGGAGTCGGCGGAGAACGTTTTGCCGTGCGTAACTCAGGGGCTATCGCAGTGATTGAAGGGCTTGGCGATCACGGTTGCGAATACATGACAGGCGGTATTGTCGTAGTACTCGGTACGACTGGACGTAATTTTGCCGCCGGGATGAGTGGTGGAATTGCTTATGTGCTTGATGAAATCGGCAATTTTGAACAGCGTTGCAACCTGTCGATGGTTGAACTAGAACCCATTATCGCAGAAGAAATCGCTTTAGAAAAAAATTATCATCAAAGCGGCGATTTAGAAACACATGGGCTAGTCGATATTATGCACGATATGACAAGCAACGATGCGATTCGTCTCAAAACGCTAATTGAACGACATTTCAAATATACCAATAGTCGTCGCGCAAAAGAAATTCTTGAAAACTGGAATGAGTATTTACCGAAATTTGTCAAAATTATGCCTGTTGACTATCGACGTGCTTTGATGCAATTGCATTAGAACTAAAAGTGCTTTTTTTGGAGTCCAACGCTTTCGCTTTGGACTTTTTTTGGAGTCCAAACCTTTAGATTTGGAATTTTTTTGGAGTCCAACGCTTCAGCTTTGGACTTTTTTTGGAGTTCTTTTTTATTGTTCCCAAAGCTAAAGCGTTGTACTCCAAAATACCTGGTTTGGAGCAAATGATGAACTTAACCGTTACTCAAGAAGGTGCCTCACTTTTCTAATGAGGAAGGTGGGCAAAAAAAAGACTTTGCCCACCCTACCTAAAAGTTTAAATTATGCCAGCGTGATATACAAACTGATGCTGAATATGAAGCCGCTATGCAATCCTATTTATCACATCCCGCCTACCTATTAAGTGATCCATCTCAAAAATACCCACAACGGGAGACACTTTATTTAAACTTTTAAGTAGGGTGGGCAAAGTCTTTTTTTTGCCCACCTTCCTCATTAAAAAAATTTGTTCCCACGCTGAGTTTAACTAACCACTATCCAATACAACTTCTTCAAAAAAACCTCAAAAAAACCTCGAATATATTCTGAAACTTGATTTTGCTAAAAATTCTTTTTTTAATACTTTTAATCATTATTACATGATGGAAAAAAAAACACCGTTATATCACAAATACTCAGAGGCTAAAATCGTCGATTTTGGCGGTTGGCGTATGCCATTACATTATGGCTCACAAATTAATGAACATCATCAAGTGCGTCACGATGCAGGCGTGTTTGATGTTTCACACATGACGATCATTGATTTAACCGGACAAAAAGTCCGTGATTTTTTGCGCTATTTGCTCGCCAATGATGTGGGGCGTTTGAAAAATAAGGGCAAAGCACTCTATAGTTGTATGCTAAATGAACAAGGCGGTGTGATCGATGATTTGATTGTTTATTTTCAAAATGACACTCAATTTCGACTGATCACGAATGCAGCAACGCGGGATAAAAATATTGCTTGGATTAAAAAACAGGCAAAAACGTTTGATGTACAAATTCACGAGCGTGATGATCTCGCAATTTTAGCTATACAAGGACGTTACGCCATAGAAAAAGTTCTCCCCCTATTACCAAAAAATTTACACGCCTCAGCAAAAACGCTTGCACCTTTTCATGCGATATGGAATAATGAAGAACTGTTTATTGGACGAACAGGCTATACGGGTGAAGATGGATTTGAAATCATTTTACCCGCCCAACAAGCACCAGAATGGTGGGATGCGCTACTTGCCGCAGAAATCGCGCCTATTGGTTTAGGAGCGCGTGACACTTTGCGCCTTGAAGCAGGCTTGAATTTATATGGGGCGGATATGGATGAAAATTATTCCCCTTTGGAATCAGGGTTAAGTTGGACAGTCGCTTTTAAACCAGAAAATCGGGATTTCATTGGACGTAGTGCCTTGCAAGTTCAGCGTGAAAGTGGTATTCATCCTATCATGGTAGGCTTAGTCTTACGAGAAAGGGGAATATTACGACAACATCAAACCGTGAGAACTGAAAATGGTGTTGGAGAAATTACCAGCGGCACATTTTCACCAACGTTGGGCGTTTCTATCGCTCTTGCCCGTTTGCCAGCAGGGAAGCATGAACGTGTTTTTGTCACCATTCGCAATAGAGAATTATCGGCAGAAGTCGTTAAACCTCCATTTGTGCGACAGGGCAAAATCTGTGTAGAATTGTGAATTAAACGGATAACTGAGAATTAATATGAGTAAAATACCTGATAATTTAAAATATACCGAATCCCACGAATGGGTGCGTATAGAAGAAGAGGACATTGTCACTATTGGCATTACCGAACACGCCCAAAAAAACTTAGGCGACTTAGTCTATGTTGAAGTGCCAGAAGTCGGGATCACACTGAAAATCAAAGATGAAACCGGTGTTGTTGAATCGGTTAAATCTGCTGAAGATTTGTACAGCCCATTATCCGGTGAAGTGATTGACAGTAACACCATTTTAGCGGATACCCCTGAATTGGTGAATAAAAGCCCTTATGATGAAGGTTGGTTGTTCAAAATGAAATTGACTGAAAAGGCTGAGTTGGACAATCTGTTAGGGGCAGCCGAATATGCGAAATTCATTGCAGATGATGAATAAACGCTGATAAAAAGCGATTGCCGAGGTTGGAAAAGTCGTTTTAAACCTGACAGGTTTTTGAAACCTGTCAGGTTTGGCTTTAAAAGTGTTGGAAGTGATTAAAGTCTCATTTCTAAGATGGAAAATTAACATGAAAAAACAACTAATAAGTTTAGCGATTTTACTTGCACTAGCCCCTTTACAAGCCAGTTATGGCTTTCGCTGTCAAGGAAGATTGGTTTATGAAGGTTCGCTCCTAAGTACTGAAGCACATCGGATATGATGGAGTCCAACGCTTTAGCTTTGGCATTCGTGATTTCGCCACACCCAAAGCTGAAGCGTTGGACTCCAAAAAGTCTTAAAACTTATGCTTCAGTACTGACAACGACAACCTTTGAATATGTGGTTTTTTTTTAAATCTCTAATTTCCGATACTTTTATGTTAACTAATTTTAACAATAGCACCCAAACATTGGGTGGGGGTATCTCCCAAAGATCTAAATAATTCTTAGATCGCTTTAAACAATCCTAATTGACTTGGTTCTCGCCAATTTGAAAGGATTGTTAGTTTCAGATTTTACCAGTCTGACTTTTTAGACTGAACCAAATACCTGCCACTTGAACTCAAGTCCCTTGACTTGAGTTGTTAATTATAATACTCGAAAAAGAATAATTTGTCAAGAAAATCGGTTGATATTTTTTTGTTAAGTTTTATTAGAATTTGTTAACAAAATGTTTACTATTTGAAAACCTCTGAATTTAATCAGGTTTTCCATTGGTTAATTGCGTTTTCTGGAAACACCGTTGGGCGTGTATGACTCGCACAATGGAAAACATATACCCTAGCCAGCGTCGCTTATGTTAAATTGTAGGGTGGGTAGAGCGAAAGCGAAACCCACCTTTTTTTTCGCCCACCACATTATTCGTCAGTTTTCCTCACATTTAGTTCCCTCTTGAAACGAGATGAATGATTTTAAGTTATAATAACCCAAATAGTGTTTAAATAGAGGAAACACAATGACTATTCTTCAACGTCAATTTATCAATGACATAAAAGGCATTCCAATTGGTGTTATTTTACCGTTAGAAGAGTATAAATGGATTGAACCCATTCTTAAGCAACGCACTCAAGTTTCAGTCAGTCATGCTGACAAACTCAAACAAATGGAACAAGCCACTGATGATACTCGCTTTATGACGGATTTGCATGAAGTGATTTTCGAGGTTTAAGTTTTTTGAAGAAAAACTTAAACCTCGAAAAGATTTTGCTGATGTGGATGCTGAATGGTGGGAGGCAAAAAGATGATCTATCAATGGCATATCTTTCTTGCATCACTTGATCCTGGTAAAGGCTCAGAGCAGGGTGGAAAACGTCCAGTACTGGTTATCAGTCGAGAAAGAATTAATCAATTGTTGCCAGTCGTTAATGTTATTCCATTAACATCTAAAAAATTTGATTCAAATATCATTTATCCTAATGAAGTGTTATTGTCTGCCAATGTAGCAAATTTAAAGTGTGATTCTATTGCTTTGTGTTATCAAATTCGTACTCTGGATACGTTTGGAAAAAGATTTTGGTGAATTAGTTGATGTGAATTTACGTCAAAAAATTTCAGAAGCAATTCGATTTCAACTAGATATTGAATAAAAGATTAGCCAGCCAGCGTCGCTTCTGTTAAATTGTCGGGTGGGTTTCGCGAAAGCGAAACCCACCTTTTTTTATTGACGTACCCTGAAAATGGATGGTGGGGGTGGTTTTAAGGGGGAGTAAAGGATGGTGGGCAATATAAAGACTTTGCCCACCCTACCTGAACTAAATTCTAAATTCCACCGATTTCATCGGTGGAACTTTAAATTAATAATTTATGAATCTATTGCCTTTTTAAAATGATTACTCAAGAATCCATCTTCATAGACTGCCCTTTTGCGGAAAAGGATGAAGCAAAGAAACGAGGGGCAAAGTTTGATTGGGATAAAAAAAAATGGTTTATCCCCCCTGGATTTGAAATAACGCTTTTTACTAAATGGTTACCAAAAACGGTTGCCCCAGATCAAATTGATCAAACGGAGCAATTTGATAAAAATAGCTTTAAACTCAATGATTTATTATTAAATATTCAAAAAACGCTTGCCGAGCAACATAGCACTCGTTATTGGGTACGCGCTGAAGTGGCTAGTCTATCCGCGAATGTGCATACCTATTTGGAACTGATCGATCATGATAGTGAAGGGCATGAAGTGGCAAAAGTGCGTGCCACGCTGTGGAATCATCGGGCGGATACCTTACTTGAACGATTTGAAAAGCAAACAGAAATGCCCTTTAAAGCGGGTATTAAGGTTTTGCTACAGGTACATGTTGAGTTTCATACGCGCTATGGTTTTTCCCTCAATATCTTGGATATTGATCCCACTTTTACTTTGGGGGAGATGGAAGCGAAATTAAATCGTATCCGGGCGAAACTGAAACAAGAAGGGATTTATCAGCAAAATCATGAATTGACAAAAGCCCTCGAATTTTGCAAAGTCGCGGTGATTGCACCGCCTCACGCGGCAGGCTTAGGCGATTTTAAAAGTCAGGCGGATATTTTAGCGGATATGGGATTATGTGAATTTCACTACTATTCGGCGAGTTTTCAAGGGCAAAATACGGTAACTGAAATCCCCGCAGCCTTTGAATTGGTTAATCAAAAGCATCAGCAGCAAACTTATGATGCGGTGGTCATGATTCGGGGTGGTGGCGCGAAAACGGATTTGTTTCAATTAAATGAATATGAAATTGTCAAAGCCGTTTGTACGGCACATTTGCCCGTTATTGTTGGGATTGGACATAAAAGGGATAAAACTTTATTAGATGAAGTGGCTAATCAAGCTGACCATACACCCAGTTTAGTGATTACCCATATAACGAGTACGATCATTCAAAATGCGCGAAATGCGAGACAACATTGGCAAAGTTTCGTTCAGCGAACCAGAGAAATTTTAAATAAGGCTCAGGCAGATAATGATCGCCTTTTGGCTTTTATTCGAGAAAAAAACGTGAAATGTTTGTGGGTGCAACGCCAAAAATTGGATACCCTCATGCAAACGGTTAAAAATGCGAGTCAAAATCAATTGGTTCAAGCCCGTCATCAAGTTAAATTGTTGATGGAGCAAGTGTTATTGGGTGATCCCAAACGGGTTCTCAATCGCGGTTATGCGATTATTAGAAATGGCAAAAATCAAGTAATCACGACTCAAGTCGCCGCTCAAAAAGAAGCATCGTTATTCATTGAGTTTAAAGATGGGCGTGTCCATTGCCAAGGAGAAAAAAATGCCAAGAAAATCTGATTCATACCTTCAGAATTACCAGAAGCTCAAAAAAATAGCCGAGACGATGCGTGAACCTTCCGAACCGGATATTGATCAATTGGTTGCAATGGTTAGCGAAGCCGCTAAAGCTTACAAAAACTGTCAAGTTCGTATTGAAGCGGTTGAAAAGGCATTGGGTTTAGCAGAAGAAGGGAACAATGCCATGTAGTTTTAAGGGGGAGTAAAGGATGGTGGGCAATATATAGCATTTCCCTTTTTAAGTACTGAAGCACAAGTTATCGGATATGATGGAGTCCAAACCTTCAGACTTGGCACTCGGTGATCACGTCCAAATCTAAAGGTTTGGACTCCAAAAAGTCATGTAGGGTGGGCAAGGTCTTTTTTTGCCCACCTTATTAACTGATGTTACGCACTATGTCTCCAGGATGTTTCAGAAATCCGATTTCTGAAAAAAAATCGGATTTCTAAGCGGCGAAACGATGTTTAAGCGATTTCTGAAAAAAAATCGGATTTCTAAGCTCGAATAGAATCGCTTTGCGTAACATCAGTTATTAAAAAAAAGCTAAATAGAATACAAGTTAAAATCAATACTTTCTCATTTCTTTATAATCATAATCATCGTAATAATCAATCTGGCCAAACAAGTCAATAATAGATTCTGGTGGTACAGAAGCTGAATTTTGTTGCAAATAGGATACATACACTTCTAATGCTTTATCTATTGTCTCAGCTTCGCTCGTATGTTTGCCCAAACGACGGGCTTTTTCACTAAGTCGATTATCAAATTTTAATGCCGTTTTCATCATTTTCTCTCCTTTTCCTTGTTTTTTCGTTCCATTCGAGAGTCGAGGTTTTAGTTTTTTTACAAAAAACTAAAACCTCGACTAAAGTTTTTTTGGACTCCAATAATGATGATAAACCAAGTTTCTTCGAGAAACTTGGTTTATCACTTATCGTTGTGGAAAATCTCCTATCACGACTTCGGGAAAACGATGGGTTTCTTGAGCGAAATCTTCTACCGTAACCGTGAATTGTGTTGGTTCTATCCCAAATAAATGCCCCAAAGTGCCTTTTTTAAAACTCTCACTGGGATAAGGGTAATTGACGACATATAATTCATCACCATTGGGTAAAGTTTCTTGTAAGTGCATGGGAAAATTCAAAGTTCCTTTATTCTGTTTGAGAGTGACGCTTTGAATCGGAAAAAGCCCTTCACGCACAATCGCTTTGATCATAAACTCGGCATCGCTGGCATTGACTAAAACAGGGGCATCGTCATTCTTATGTACTAAGATGGGATCAAAACCGGCTGCGAGTACTTGTGGTTGACGGCGATGGATGCCCTTTTGATGTAATGAGCCAATATTCAATGATTGAGGAACAAAATTCAGTGGGGGATTGTTGCCGATTTCTAAATTGGGAAAGGCATGAAATTGTCCTGCTTGATCAATGGCTTGAATTCTAAATTGTCCCTTCTTTTCACCAAAGAGAGTACCAAGCGTTCCTATTGGAAAAGTGCCTTGTTCAAAGTTAAATACCGTTTCATAATACTGTTCACCATTAGCCAGCGTAGCAACCTGTTGCATCAGGTATTCAAAATCGCTGCCATTTTTTATGAAACGCACTGTTTTTACCGGTGTTTTACCAGCCCTCACGAGCGCAAAGATTTTGACATGGGTATCTAATAAATCGATCAAGATGGGATCGAAGCCTGCCATGAGTACTTGGGGCAATTCGCGTACTTTTCCTGTGATGGGTAGCGCTGTGTCGTCGTGATCAATCACGGTGACAGGTACGGTGTATGAGGCGCGTTCTTGGCGAGAAAAGACTTCTAAAGTGATGTAATAAGTGCCTGCTTTTGTAAAGGAGTGGGCGGGATTGGTGTCTGAAGACAAATTCCCGTCGCCAAAGTGCCAAACATAATTGAGCGCGTCATCCTGCGAATTGGGAACAGAGTCATTCGTAAAAAACACGCGCAAAGGTTTTTCCCCAAACAAGGGTTTAGCAGTAAAGCTGGCTTTTGGTGCTGTTATTTTATTGTTCACAATAACGCGTTGACTTCCAGTAAACCTTTGATTTTTATCATTAATTGCTGTTACCGTCACCGTCATTTCGCCTCTTTGAGTGTAGGTATGTGACAGAATGGATTTATTTGTTTTCACCGTTTCCGTTTTATCACCAAAATCCCAGTGTAAAGAGGTTGCCTTGAAACTGTTAGGCAAACGGGCAATAAATTGGTATTGTAAGGGATTATTTAAAGCGGGTGAAAATGCGATCGGAATTTCAACGGGAACCTCGTTTTCAGCCAATTTCATGGAAAGATGGTATTTTCCTTGCGTATTATCTTTGACAGAAGTGGCTTCAATCCATAAATCGTCGTCATGCAGGGGCGTGTAACGCAAGCGGGCATGAGTGCTGCCACCACTATTATTGTCTTGAGCTAAGGGCTGATTAAATCGATCAGTTAAGTAGAGATAACTGTCAAAGTCGTCAGAAATCATATCAATAACCAATTCTTGCCCTGCCGTTATTGAACTGATTCGGTAACGATCTGCAAAGGCGTAAAAGCGGATTTGTGAGTACCCATCTGATGGCATTAATTCCTTAGAAACGATATTTGAGAGGCGTAGTACAATACCTTCGGGGGGAGAGGCGATTGAGATTTGTTCGTTATGGTAGCTATATGCACCATCGTTATCGCGTAGGGTTAAGCCGACGTTATATTGCCCAGCTTCTGTGTAGGTATGGGTTACGGTATTGTTGTTGATATCGCAGGTGACATCGCTCCCATCGTCAAAATGCCAGCAGCGTTCGACAATGTCGCCTTCTTTATCTGTATTAAAATCTGTCAATGTCACCGTGGCAGGAGAAATAAGATTTTTCCCTGTAAAATCAAATGGATAAGCCGTTGGCGGTTCATTAACTGCCCCTGAAATAATTTCTAGCGTGTACTCACCACGCTCACGGCGATTATGAGCCGTTGCTTCAATATAATATGTGCCGTCTTCTATTGCTGTAAAGACGATTTCAGCATGGGTTGTCTTGAATTCCCGATCATCGTTAGCCGCGACGACTGTTTCAGCCTTCATATCCTGAAAGAGATATAAATAAGCATTAAAACGTGCTGACATGCGAATCGTTACCGTTTCATCTGCCTTTAAATTCAAGGCATAAGCGTCGGCAGGCGTTGCCATTCGTTTAAATGACCAAAAATCCTTTTCTTCTAACGTACCTCTCCGTAATTCGCCCAATTTCAAAAACGGGGCGTGACTCAAATCGCTGACTTCCTCATCTTCACGCGATATGGGTTGTTGTGGTTCAAAATTGAGCAGTTGCGCTGATTCATCTATATTTTCATATAGGGCAGTCGGATTGATATAGATATTGGTTGCAACCTGTTTTGCTACATTAACATCTGTTGTTTGAGCCACAAAATAAATGAGACGCGCCTCGGATTGCGCTGGGATGGTGATCTCAGAATAAACCCAGCTTAATTGGTTATTATTGAGCGTATGCGTTGCTGTGACAGGATGATTCACTTGTGAATGGTAATGTAGCAAAAAGACAGGGATAATGCCTGAAACATCACCAGTGATTAAAAAATGCTCCTGATCAACAAGGGCAGTCGTATGACTTTTCGCGCCCAATTTGCCATAGATTTCGACATCAACTGTGATGGGGATATCAGTCGGGTTATGTAAGATTTCAGAAAAGCGGGCAAAATTTTGGGTTTTAGAGACATAAAAATGTCGTTTCACTTCCAAACCACTGCCTTGTTCAATGAAAGGCGCACTGCGAACTTCTCTGCCATCAGGAGATAAATGATCAATGTCGCCTATATAATTAACACCATTCACCCGCAAATAATACAAGCCGAGATAGGCATTCAGTTTACCTCGCATCAAGGCCCCATTTTCGCCGACATCATATAAAAAATTTTCGCTATCAAATAGCGGCAATGAAAAACTTTGCCCTGAAAACACACATAATAATAGGGCGTTTAGTATCAAAAATGATTTAGACATAAGCAATTTCCGTGTTGTATAAATTTGGAGTCCATAAGAGTTGAATTTTTTTGAAAATGGAGTTCGAGATTTTAGCTTTGGACGTATTTTGGAGTACATTCGAGGTTTAAGTTTTTCTTTAAAAAACTTAAACCTCGAACTCCTATTTTAACTCTTAATTCGACTCTTCAGCTTTGGGTATCAATTATAATTATAGTGTAAATTTTCCATTTGTTCAATACGAGGAGAGCAAGAATAATAAAATAGAGGTATCCTATCAAAATTTGGTGGTCTCTATGTAGGGTGGGTAGGAACGAAGTGGAAACCCACCGTTCCGTTTTGAAAAATGGATAGTAATGCAACCCGATTAAATTAAAAACGCTATTTTTTCAATAAGTTATAAAATATCAATCCGTTGTATTCCCAAATCCGTTGTACTCAATTAATACTCCCTTATCTATGTTTAAACCGATAAATAATCATAATCTTCTGCCATATCTTACGCGATAAGCCAGTCGTGAGATTTTCCACCTCATTGACTGCCGCTAAAACCACTGTGTCTTCAAAATCCTGGGCATATAAAGCCGCCACTTTGCCAACCAGAGATAACATTTCAGTACAGTAATCAAGATACCGTGTCAATTCAAAAGCATTCATCGTTTGACGGGGAGATGATGCCGTTCGATTTGCCTTGGAAAAAACCCGTTCCGGATCCTTTGTGAGTTGGTGCATGTCAATGACATGGGCTAATGCGCGGAGTTGATGAATAGCAGTCATTGCCCTGTTTCGTTTCCTTCTCGTTTCAACCGTCACAAGAAAGAATAGGGCGGCACTGATGAGTATAATCGTATTCATTCCCGCCTCTAATATTTGCAAAAAATCAGTAAATTCAATATCTTGAGACGAAAACGTCACGGATTGCCCAATCCCAAACGTAACGAGGAGCAGGATCAGAACAATAAGCACCGCCACGCCAACTCGAAGTAGGATATGAGGCTATCCAGTGACAACGCGATTGAGAATCTTTGGCAATGTGATGTAACTGCATACACACATTCACAAGCCCAGCTTTGGGAAAACGCTCATGGATCCGCTTGTGAAGTAGGTGAATTGTATCAACAATTTTGTTAGGGTTTAAATTATTATCCATCATTTTTGATATTTAGAAATCCGATTTTTGAAAAAAATCGGATTTCTTAAACCTCCTTCTAAAAATAATAAGTCAATCGGATAGAAGCTCTTTGCCCTGGCGCAATATATTTATCGTCAATCGGAATACCACCAAATTCAGAACCTTTATCCCCATAAGGAATATCTAACCACGCGATGAGTTGTAAATTTTGATCCAAGTCATAAATGCCACGTATTTGAAAAATTCCACTATGATCATATAAATTGATCATACTACTGGTATAGAAGTTAAATAAGGGCGTTAATTCGATTTGTATTCCGGTACCCAGATAATCTTTGCCCCGCGTATAAACTTCGCCACGCTCAAGGCGGGTTTGTAAGGCTAATTCTGGATAACGATCAACTTGTGTTTCGCCCACGCCATTATGGAAATATTCAATATAGCCATAAGAATTATGCTCAAACCAAACCCATGAGTAATCCATATTAGTGATTAAAGAGACGACCGTATTACCCTTTTTCAAATGAGTGGCTGTGACATCAAAACGCCAAATCGCTTCAGAAACATCTTTACTCAAGCCAAATCCAAGTACATTTTCATCGAAATGGCGGGCTAAAGCAAAATCAAAATCCCATTCTTCTTGATATCGCCCATGATATTTAAAAGCAAGGCTACTCTGTTCGTTCTCAATGCGATTACTTTTAGGATTACGGCGTGGCAATAGAATCATTTGTAAATCATCGTCATTCTCAAAAAGCCATTGTCCATAAAGCATATCGTCACCGGTTTTATAGTTTTTATTAATATCAACCGGTGAAAAAGGGGTAAAAATATCAAGGGGATGAAAAATCAGCCCATTACCCCAACTAACCGTTTGACGACCAAAACGAATAACCAATTCTTCACCATTATAACCCAAATAAAAACGATCTAAACGTTGCACCGCGTCTAGTTTGTCACTATTGCCCAATTTCTTCGTCAGTTTAAACAGGCGATGTTCATCTTTTGATAATGTCCCTGCTTGTACTTTTTTTTGCGTATCGCCGTAAAGGGCTAAGACTTCATAATGAATTTTCGCATCCAATACACTCCAGCGTTTTTCTGCTTTAAGACGAAAATGAAAAGCGTTATCTCTAAGCGATTGAGAGCCATTGACTGTATTGATGTTATCACGCTCATAATTGATATTAGCAAAATTATATTTGAGATGACCATCCAGAGACCAATCATCGGCTGTGAGAGCGGTGGAGAAAGTGAGTAAACAAGTGAGTAAGTATTTCATGGTGAATTATTAATGGTGAATTATTAATGGTGAATGGTGAATTAAACTCATTCATCTTGTGAACCATTGATAAAATAGGGGCACTAATAACAGGCTGATTAATAAGGAAAAACTTAAACCAACCCCAATGGTAATTGCTAAGGGCTGCAACATTTCTGCCCCTTCACCCCAACCGAGTGCAAGCGGCAATAATCCGACGACTGTTGTTAAAGTTGTCATAAGGATAGGGCGTAGGCGTAATTCGCCCGCCTTCAAAATGGCTTCTTGCACATTTAAACCCGCCGTTCGTTGTAATTCTATCGTTTCCACTAAGACAATCGCATTATTTACGACAAGCCCTGATAACATAATCATCCCTAACCAAACGGGCATTGATAAAGGCATTTTTAGCCATTCAATCCCCATTGCTACCCCTATCGTCACAAACGGAATACTGAATAATATCACAAAAGGATTGCGTAGCGATTCATATTGTACTGCCATCACGACAAAAACTAAAAATATCGCGAGCGCGAGTAAAATATAGGTGAGTTGTTGATTTTCCTGCAACGCTTTAACCGCGCCGCCTTCATATAAGGTATAACCACTAGGCAAATCATAAGAGGCTAAACGCCGTTCGACTTCTTTCATCACTTCTAGCAAACTGCCATCGGTGCTAATATTGCCGTTGATTTCAATAATACGATGTTGCTGATCGCGTATAATCTTAGAAGGAACAGGTATCCATTGTAATTGTGCGATTTCATCTAAACGAACGGCTCTGCCTGCCTTGTTATAAAGTAAGACGGATTGCAAATCTTGTGGGTTTTGCAGTTCATGCCGGGGAAGACGTAAGCGTACATCAATACTGAGTTCACCGTCAATAAAATCAGTTACTACACGCCCATTCATCAGCGTTTTTAAATCGCGCCCTATCTCTTCAACGTTAAAACCCAAGGCATGAGCGCGTTGTCTATCTATAATAATGGCTAATTCTTGACGAACTTCTTCGGCAGAATGGCTGAGATTGTCCAAATTAGGAATGTCGGAAAGGCGTTTTAATAATTCATTGCCCAAATGAGCGAGTGTTTCTAAATCTTCGCCTTGTAAACGCAAACTAAATCCCTCATTGCTTTTACCCAACCGAATACCCCGAATACCCATACTCCATATATGGATTTTAACCCCAATTAACGCGAGTTTTTTTAGCTTTTTCTTGAATTGTTCAATCCAATCCTTAGTCAGAATGCGATGCGTGATAGGGACTAATTGCACATTAAGACTGCTAAGATGACTGACTTCATATTGGGAACGCCCAAAGACAAAACCGCCCATTTGTGTAAACACCGATGCGACTTCGGGTTCTTTTTGCAATAACTGTTCCACTTGGATCACAATATTATCCATTTCCTGCACAGCAATTCCCGGTTCAGCGATGATGATGGCACGCACCTGTCCTTCATCTAAATGAGGTAAGAAAATCTGTTTTCCGTGAATAAATGTCGGAAGACTAAACCAGAGTCCTATAGAAAATAAGGCGATTATAAAAAAAGGCCAACGTAATAGGTATTTGAGTAGCCATGTATAAATTCGTGTTAGGCTGAAAAAGCGGAAAAGTTTTCCCAAAAATCGGTTTTTTTGACTTTTCAACTCTATTTTCTCTTTTCGTAAAGAAGAATCAGAAATTTTCAATCCGCCCGCCAGGGCTGGTACAACCGTCAATGCGACAATCAATGAAGCCACCATCGCCGCAGAAATGGTAAAAATCAATTCCCGAAAAAGCAGCCCAACTAATCCAAGAATAAATAAAAAGGGTAGCACTGCCGCTAAATTGGTTGTCGTTGAAGCCACAATCGCGCTGGTGATTTCACTCACCGCTTGAATTGTCCCTTCTATTGGAGAATCAGACTCTTGTTGATGGCGCGTGATATTTTCTAACATCACAATCGTATTATCAACCACCATTCCCACGCCTAATGCCAAACCGCCTAATGTCATAATATTTAAGGTTAAACCACCTAATGCCATGAATATCAGCGTCACCGTAATGGCTAAAGGTATCGCAGTACCAATAATTAAAGTTTGTCGCCATTGCCCTAAAAAAAGGTAAACGACTAACATCGCCAATATGGCACCACTGATGGCAGAAGAAACGGCATTTTTCAAAGCATGTCGCACATAAATGGCTTGATCATTGACGACATCAATTTGTATATCGGGGGATAAAATCCGTTGTTCGTTGAGCCATGCCATGCGTTCTCTCACGTAATCGACGACTTTAACCGTGTTGGCTTGCGGTTGTTTTTGGAGAGATAATTTAATTCCAGCGATGTTATTGAAACGGATTCGTAGTCGCTCATCTTGATGCGTATCAAGGATTTGGGCGATGTCGCCTAAGAATAAATCTCCTTGATGAGAGTAGTTAGCACTGGATGAATTGGCAGAATCCGTTTTCCCATTAGAAGTAGGGGAAATTCGCACCGCTGCAATATCTTCCACCCGTTCCCATCGCCCAAGCACGCGCGTATTGATTTCCTGTTTGGGCATAATTAATCGTCCGCCCGCGCTTTCTATATTGCCCTGCTTCAAAGCGTTAATCACATCATTCAAAGTTAAGCCTAATGCGACTAAACGTTGTTGATCGGGTAAAACATGAATTTCTCGGATTAAACCGCCCCCGACTTCGGCAGCCGCTACGCCTGGTAAATTAATAAACCATTTTGACAATTGTTTATCTACCCAAGTACGCAATTCAATCGGATCGCGTAAATCAGAACTGACGGCTAAGGTCAACACAGGAATTTGTGACGGATCTCTTTTATAAATCACAGGCGGTTGAATCGTGTCTGGTAAAAAGCGTTTTGCCCGATCTAAACGGGTGCTGGCATCACGCAGGGCAATATCAATATCTTTACCATAATCAAATAATAAATTAACGGCACTACGCCCTTCCGATGTCTGCGATTCTACACTGATAGCCCCCTCTGTGATCGCCAATTGTTCTTCAAGATATCGTGTCACCTTTTCTTCCATCACTTTCGCAGGTACACCGGGATCAAGAACGCGCACTTGTATTCCGGGATAGATGATATGTGGTAATAAGTCAATACCGAGCTTTGATAAGGAAATTGTACTTAACAGGATGACAGCCAGGGCTATCATGATCACGCCGATGGGATGATAGACTGCATAAGTTGCTAAACGGCTTTGTTTTGAATGGTTCGGATTAATTGTCATGTTTGGACGTTTTTTGGAGTCCAAAGCTGAAGCTTTGGGTTTTCTGAAGTACAACTTTTGGAGTACAACGCTTCAGCTTTGTGCGTTTTTTGGAGTACAACGCTTTAGCTTTGTGCGTTTTCTGAAGTACAACGCCAAGAAATTGGCTCATTTTGCTCCATTACTTCCAATGCGGCTAGTGTAAAAAAGTCACTACGAGTCATTTGGTAACGACTGACATACGCATCAAGACGTGAAACCAATTTAGAAGGCAAAGAAATATTAAGTGGCACTGATTTGAGATTCAATTTGGAAACATTAATATCCAACATCATCCAAATCCCTGCTTGATATTCCTTATTTTTTATCAGTTTTTCCAAAGAACTTGGCTTTGGTAATTCCATGTCTTCACCTTCGCAATAAAGTTCTATAGATTCATGAACCATTGCTGGCAATTCATCCCAATTATCAACTGCTGAAAAACAGCCGGGAAAATCTGGAATAGTAACACCATGAGCATGTTTGGCATCACCTTGATGAACATAAATAGGATAAAGCATTTTAATTACCTCCATTTCCAACCAGCTTGACGATAGATATTACGCAAGGTGCCAATAGGAATATCTTTACGTGGATGTGGCACAACAACATGACCAGATTTATCTGGATGTTTAAATTTTTCATGATCACCTTTACCACCCACTTTAAGCCAACCATCATCAATCAATCGTTTAATAATGTCAGAGCTTTTCATTTAACAGTCTTTGTGCGTTTTCTGGAGTACAAAGCATTTTCTGGAGTACAACGCTTTAGCTTTGTGCAACAACTATAAATCAAACGTCGCAACAACCGGCGCATGATCCGAAGGGCGTTCTAAACCGCGAGGGCGAATATCTATCATACAACCTGTGCAATGAGAAGAAAGAGAAGAACTCGCTAAAATGAAATCAATACGCAAACCCATATTGCGTGCAAACGCTTCTCTACGATAATGCCACCAACTAAAAAGGGCGGGCGGTTGTTCAAATAAACGAAAAGTGTCGTGCAATCCTAAACTGAGTAAATCCCGTAAAGCAGCCCGCTCCGGTGGACTTACAATCACTTTTCCTTTCCAAGCCGCTGGATTATAGACATCTCTGTCTTCGGGGGCGATATTAAAATCGCCTAATAGAATTAAATGGGGAAATTTTTGAATACTTTCGCTAATGTAATTATGTAAGTGTTTGAACCAATTGAGTTTATACTGATATTTATCAGAATCTAAAGAAGCACCATTAGGCACATACAGATTCAACACACGTAATTTGTTATCATAAGTCGTTCCCAATACGCGCCGCTGTGGATCGTCTAAATGAGGTAAATCAGTAATGACATCGTTACCTTTCAGACGGCTGAGTAGAGCGACACCGTTATAGGTTTTCTGCCCTGAAAAAAGAACATGATAACCTGCTGCCTGTATTTCTTCAACAGGAAATTGGTCATCAGTCATTTTTATTTCTTGTAAAGCGAGAATATCTGGTGCGCTGCTTTTCAAAAAATCTAAAACGTATGGTAGGCGAACACGTAGGGAATTGACATTCCATGTTGCAATTTTTATTTTTTTGTTCATAATTGATTGCGATTTTGATAGAAGATGTTTTAAAAAACCTCTGAGGTTGGGCTGCCAAACATTTTTCTTACGATATATCAAGAAATCCGATTTTTGAAAAAAATCGGTTCGAGGCTAAAGTTTTTTTAAATAAAAAACTTTAGCCTCGAATTCTATTTTCACAAGAAAATCTCAAAACAATTTTTGAGAAGCCGATAGAGAAAACTCTCACTTCCCCCATTTTTCTTCAGCCGCATCTAAGAAATCTCGGCGTTTTGGGTATTGCGTTTGCAACGTTTCCAAATCGCGAAAATAATTATTAATCGCGTTATGTAATTGATTCATAATAACCTCTTAATAAATGACTATGTTACTATTATAACTTTTTTTGAACAGGATTAATAAGAAACCGATTTTTTTCAAAAAATCGGTTTCTTTTAACCTCAGAAATCCGATTTTTTCAAAAAATCGGATTTCTAAAATCATTCGATTGATATTTTATTGAAAAGTTGATTATAATAAACAGTATTCTTTTTATTGTTGATTATAATCACTATCATTAATATGTCGAAACATATTGCACTGATTTCAACACAGACGACTATTGTTTTAAAAACATTGGGAAACCTGATTAAGGCGGCGCGTATAGAACGCCATTTTTCACAAGTTGACTTAGGTGAACGTGTAGGGGTAAGCCGTTATACCATCAGCACTTTAGAAAAAGGCGATCCTTCAGTGGCTATTGGAACGGTATTTGAAGCAGCAATCGTCGTTGGTATTCCACTGATGGGGAATGATCCACGCCAAATCACTCACCTTTCTCAAGCGATTGCCAATCTCGTGCAGATTCTGCCCTCAAAGGGAGTCAGTAAAAAGGTTGAACTAGATGATAACTTCTAATGCCTCACAATGTTTGGAAAATGAAAATTGGAGTCCAACGCTTCAGCTTTGGACGTTTTTTTGGAAAATGAAAATTAGAAACCGAGTTTTTTTAAAAAACTCTGTTTCTTTTAACCTCAAGAAATCCGATTTTTTGAAAAAATCGGATTTCTAAAATCATTCACCATTCACCATTCATAATTCACCATTATTTAGAAACCGAGTTTTTTCAAAAAACTCGGTTTCTTTTAACCTCAAGAAATCCGATTTTTTCTAAAAATCGGATTTCTAAAATCATTCACTTTGTGAGTTATCAATTCGCCAACAAGATATTGACAATGCTCTCTAAAGTCGTGTAAGCCGATTTTGGCAACACTGCTGATACATTTTTTTTGGTGCTTTTACCATGCGCTATCCAGTTTCGATACTTGTATATCGCTTTGGCTTTACCAACCAACTCGGATTCTGTTTTCAATAAACTATCGCGAAGAGAATCCAAAATGTCTTCAGGGCGCCAAAATTCGATTTCTTGGTAAACATGATGGTACATCGCATTTGCAAAGTCAGGAGGAGTCATTTGTTGTAAAACCGCCTCCTTGTATTTGTACTGCAAATAATCCCTCAGAAAGCGTTCAAAGGCAGCCCATAACGTTAGGATATATAAACCTTTCGCTTCTTGAATATTTTGGATAATCATCAGTTCAGCATCGGCGAGTGTTTGCGTCTCAAAATCGGTACGCTGAAGCAACCGCTGTTTTGTTTGAGGATGTTGGGTTTTAATCGCCCTTCTTGCTACTCTAAAACACCCTTGCGCCGCTTCATAAGCCTGCCGTATTGGTGGTAATGGATTAGACAAATTCATAATCATTCACCCAAGTCATTATTTCTAGTAATGACGTTTTATTGGCGATGAGATGGGAATGATTATCAAGGCGATAATCCCAATACCAGCCATCAACATCAATACCATCATAGATTGGACGTTTAACCCCGGAAAATGGATCAGTAATGGTTGGCTCACCAACTCGCATGTATGTCATAAAATCATTATCGAAACAACCGATGACTTCAATAACGCCTTCACCTATAATGGCAGAAGCCCCAATCGGTTTCATTTCCGCTAACAATTTACCTGCGGCTGTTTTAATAGAGAGAAAAGGAACCACATAATGACCTAATTCTTCATAAATTTCAGTGGGTTGGGTGGTAAAACACAGATTTTCATCTTTTAACCAGTTTTGAATGTCATTATAAAACTGGTGAACACGTTGTAAATAGAGGTGCTTTTGCGCTTCAATCTTTTGCGATGATTCTTCAACTTCAAAAATAGCCATATTTTTCTCCTTAGAAACCGAGTTTTTTTTAAAAACTCGGTTTCTTGCCTCATTAAAAAATTAAGTTTAGTTTAACCTCAAGAAATCCGATTTTTTCAAAAAATCGGATTTCTAAAATAATTCATAATTCACCATTAATTACCGTCTCCAATCAATATAAATCCACTCCAATAGTAAGGGTTTTGATAGGGAATCGTTGGCGCGTTGATTTCAGTTTGTAATCTTTCTTCTGCCACGGCACGGGGCATTTCGCGGAGTTGTTGTTGGGCTTGTTGGAGGGCGAACATTGGTGTTAAGCCTTTTGCGATGCCCTGATAAAAGTCTTCCATCAGGAGCCGCGTCGATCTGTCGCTCACACGCCATAATGCCGCTAGTACATTATGTGCGCCCGCAAAGAGAAAGCTGGAGGGCAATCCCATATATTCATCGCCTAATGTCGTTTGGATTTTGGCGGTTTCACAGGCACTGAGTATGATGAGGCGGGGATTGGGGAGTCGTATTTGGGCGAAGAGTTCTTTGGCTTGCAGGGTTTCACCGTTGGCGAGTTTTAATCCCGCATTTAAATTGGGGGAAAAGTAGCCGTGACAGGAGAAATGTCCGTGTTTTGCTGTGGTGAGATTTTGACAGACGGTGGCATGGGTGGCTTGTTCGCGGATTAATAGGGTGTCGTCAGGGCGATGTTGTTTGATGATTTTGCCTTCTTCTTCGGCGTAGGGGAGAGTAGATGTAGGGTGGGCAAAGTCCTTTTAGTGCAACGGCTTCCTCATTAAAAAAGTGCCGTTGCACCCACGTTGCCCGCCCTACATGGCTACATGGCTACATGGCTAATTCTTGAACCTGAGAATAAGTCGCTATCTCCATGTTTATTTCCTCCGGGGCAAAGTTTAAGCGATTTTTTCAAAAAATCGGATTTCTGAGCGAGTGTAAAAAAACGTTGTCTCACGAAAATTGATGAAATTTAATCCGTTTTATTCTAAAATCCGTTGTACTCAGTGATGTAGGGTGGTTTCGAGGCTAAAGTTTTTTTAAAGAAAAAGCATTCGAGGTTTAAGTTTTTTTATCGAAAAAACTTAAACCTCGAATTCGAGGTTTAAGTTTTTTTATCGAAAAAACTTAAACCTCGAATAGCCTCGAAAGGAACGAAGTGGAAACCCACCATTTTTCAACTGATGAACATTAGGATGGCGATGATTTTTATGATACGCTATTTCTAGTATTTGGAATATTTTCTGTTATTTTTAATTTTGAGGAGACTATGTTACAAACTTTTGAAGCCAAATTAAAAGGGAATCAGTTGGAATGGATTGATGAAATACCAAAGCAGGTGCATGAACACCCACATTCGATTTATGTCTATGTGACTTTACGTGAAAATGTACCCGTTGAAGACTCAGAAACATTACGAAAACAACGTATCGCAGAAGCCCTTAACAAATTAGCGGCTATAGATGCAGTAGCCGATATAACTGATCCAGTCGCATGGCAACGCGAAATACGTGAAGATCGTCCGTTGCCTTTTAGAGAATGAGGATTATTAAGTCATGTTATCTGATAGTAACATTATTATTTATTCAGCAAAGCCGCAATATGCCCATATTAAAAAATTTATTCTTGATCATCATCCGATTTCGGTATCGGCTATCAGTTATATTGAAGTGTTAGGTTATCACTCATTAAATGCTCAGGCTCAGCAGTATTTTGAGATATTTTTTCAGAACGTGATCATGTTGCCCGTTTCAGAAGAAGTGATAAAAAAAGCCTCTGTTCTGAAACAACAGAAAAAAATGTCTTTGGGAGATGCTATTATTGCGGCAACCGCTTTACTGCATGGTTTAACGCTAGTGACACATAACGTAAAGGATTTTGAATGGATTAATAGTTTGTCGGTGCTTGATCCATTTGAACAACAAGTCATGTAGGGAAGGCACAATGCCATTAAGTTAAGGGCAGACAGGACTGCCCCTACCAAACACCGCGTATTCTGCGCTTGTAGGGGCGAACCGGCGTGTTCGCCTGGCTTAACTTAATGGCATTGAGGGAAGGGCATCAACACAATTCATCAGCTTCCAGTCATGTAGATCGGGTTAGATGGCGTCGCAAAGTAACCCGACATTTATCACCATTCGATGTTTTAGTTTTTCTTTAAAAAACTAAAACATCGAATGCTTTCGCCTCGAATTGAATTTTTAGGAAAATGTCGGGTTACTTTGCTTTGCAAAAAAAGCTAACCCGACCTACATAGCTAACAATAAAAAATGTCCTGTACAAAGGTTTTTTCTTTAAAAAAACTTTAACCTCGAAACCACCCTACAAGACCAAATTTTGATAGGATACCTATTTATTACCATATCACCTCAACAGGATATTGTACAAATAGACTATCAGCAGTAATTATAGGTATTTGTTCCACTTTGGCTTGTGCAATCAATAAACGATCAAATGGATCTTTGTGAAATAACGGCTTAATTCAAAAATATGCCCTTGTTCAATGGACAAAATTCTTAGATCGTTAAGTAAACATTGCTCTTCAATCATTTCTGGTAAAGACACATCGAATTGAAGTTGACCTAATTGGTATTTAATCTGCATTTCCCAGATACTTGCCATACTTAAATACGCAATATTATTCGCCTCTTGATAAATTTGTAAGGCAATATCCGATACTTTCTGTGGCTCATTCCTCAACCACAAAAAAGCGTGTGTATCGAATAAGAATTTCTTCTTTATCATTTATCAGATTTCCCAAGCCAAAATTCATCAGGCAGTGGTGCATCAAAATCATCACTAATGTGTATTTTCCCAACATATTCGCCCACAGTACGTTTTTTAGGCGAGGTTGTGGGCATGATTTTTTGAGGCAACAGCGTTTCTTCCTTCTTATCTACCAAATCAAGCAAAAAGCGATAAGCAATTAATCGCTTTGTCGCGGGTAATTGTCTCACTAATTCTTGAACATGAGAATAAGTCGCTATTTCCATGTTTATTTCCTCCGAGGCAAACGATGTTTAAGAAATCCGATTTTTTCAAAAAATCGGATTTCTGAGCGAGTTTAGAATTCGAGGTTTGAGTTTTTCTTCAAAAAACTCGGTTTCTGAGTGATGTAAGGAACGAAGCAGAAACCCACATTTTCAAGTTCACTTATAATTATTACAACATTATCCATTATAACGTGAACCATAATATATTCAAAAAATCAACTTATCTGTCATAAGAATTATGATATGTTCTTTTTCTTGTTCAAAAACTCATGTTTGAAACAGGTAAAGCAACTGGTTTCCTGGATTCTATTCAAAAACTAGCCAAGCGTAAACTAACTATGCTGCATTTAGCAAAAAAATTAGACGATTTACGCATACCCCAGGGAACCGTTTAGAAGCACTCACCGGGGATCGTTTTGGACAATATCGTATTCGTGTGAATAAACAATATCGAGTTTGCTTTCGATGGATTAATGAAAATGCTTTCGATGTTGAAATTGTTGACTATCATTAGGAGGAAATATGACTATCGGATTTGAAGTAGAACATCCCGGTCTTATTTTATGGGAAGAATATCTCAACCCACTGAAAATAAAAAAAAGCCAATTTGCGCGAGAGATACGAATTAGAGTTTATATTGATTTAACGTAACTCATTGATTTACTTTAAATTATTAAAATTGATAAATGTAATAAAATCAAACACTTAAACTTAAATCAATATAATGTCTATTAGCTATCAACACGCCCATGCGATTTTACAGGGCAAACGGGCGATTACACCTGATACCGCGTTGCGACTCTCATCGTATTTAGGAACAACGGCAGAATTTTGGTTAAATTGGCAAGGAATATATGACTTGCAACAAACCGCCAAACCGCATCAGGAATATATTCGAGGTTTGAGTTTTTTTTCAAAAAACTCAAACCTCGAAAGCATTAAACAATGCCATCTGTTCAAAATGGGTGGTTTGCAAGCGTCGTGGTGATTTGGAGTGATGTAGGAAGTTAAGAAATCCGATTTTTTTCAAAAAATCGGATTTCTGAGTAGATGTAGGTGGGCAAAGTCCTTTTCGTGCAACAGCTTCCTCATTAAAAAAGTGTCGTTGCACCGACGGTGCAACGGCCTACATGGCTGAACATCTATATCTCATTAATTTTGAATGTTGGAGTTCGCAAACGCGGGCTAGAAAATTTGGTTTTGCTTACCCTACCTGGCTAGTTATTGTATTGCCTATTGAGAAAATCAAATATTCTCGTAAGAGCTGGCTTTCTGTATTTGTCTGTTTCTATAAACAACTCATGAAATGCACCTTCTATCACATACGGACGGCCACCATCACATTCATTTTTACCCCCTGCTTTTAGGTTCTTACAAAATTCATTCTGACCCTTAGCTGTGACTGATGTATCTTGATCCGCCTGTAAAACTAAAACGGGTATGACGATTTTATCAGCGTTGTTTCGCGCTTCTTTTGCCGCATTACAAGCATAAGCTACCCAATGGTTCGTTGGTTTGCCTAATTTTACGGTTGGATTGGTCTCATATAAATCTCGGAAGATTTTATACCTGATCTGACTATGAGTCAGTTCGTGTTCTTTCTCACCCTCCTCGTTTTGAAAAGGAATATTGCGGTAACCCGCCTCTTCAATACTAACAACATATCTCGGCTCCCATCCAAAAACCCAGATAAAGAAATTTCTGATTCGACTGGTGATCCCAACTAGATCACATGCGATTTTATCTGAGTAGAACATCTTAGTTGATGGTTCAAGCATTGGAGATGATAAAACGGCGGCATCAAAATCATTGGGATACCGTTCTATATATAAAGCAGCTATTCCACCTCCCATCGAATGAGCGAGCAGAAATGTCTTCTGATGTTCCTTTTGGGTGACGACGCGAGTATAAAACGTCTTTAAATCCTCTACGTAATCATCAAAATCCCAAACATGACCCATTTCAGGGTTTTTTGTCATTCTTCCGGAAAAACCTTGCCCACGATGATCGTGAATGTAAACCGAATAACCCTGTTTGCCAAGATCATAGATAATCTCCTCGTACTTGATGTAACTTTCAGTACGTCCACTGGAGATAACAACAGCCCCTTTTTCATCCTCATTGAGGATTGAGACATATTTAATCTTAATGTCATCTACACCCAGGAATTCTCCTTCAATCCGACGTTCCCAGTTGTTATTTATTTCAGTTTGTGTGGATTTCAATTCTAATTCAGTCGAGAATTCATAGACATTAGAATTGTCTGAATAGGCGATGGTTATATTAGCGACATTGATAATTAACACATACAACCATGCCTTTAATATTGCCAGGCTATATTTATACATTTTTTTCTCCTATCAAAAAAGGATTTGATTTTTGTAACGACTCCGCCTTGAAATCAATTTCAAGACTAACAACTCAAGCGGGCTAAAGCCAGCTAAACGACTCAGTCTTTTTTCAGAAGACTTTAGCAGATTTTAGCTTTCAGCCTTGAAATTGATTTCAAGGCGGAGTAATTACTTTATTTTAAATAATCCTAAATAGTTTATCAAGTTTTCGGATTTGATCCTAAGTTTTTTTAAAAACTTCGAGGCTCTTGCAAAACTCGTTAGCCTTGAAATTGATTTCAAGGCTAAAAGCTAAAGTCGGCTAAAGCCGACTAATCAAATTCATTTCGAGGCTAAAGTTTTTTCTTTAAAAAAACTTTAGCCTCGAAAACAGTCAGTTCGCCTCGGAATTTATTCCGAGGCGAAGGAATTTTGCAAGAGACTCCTTCTTAAAATCTTAAAAAATCCGAAAATTGGCGTGCCGCTATTGCGTTTGACTGTGCGAACCAAAGCTGAAGCGTTGTACTCCAAATACGTCCAAAGCTGAAGCGTTGAACTCCAATTTCAACTCTTAATTCGCATCATTCACCATTCATCATTTCGCCTTAACCCTTTCCATTGCTGCTTTAATTGCTGCTTCTTTACTCGCATTCGATACGGTTTTAAGTTTTTTTAAACGCGCTTTTTTTTCAGCTTTGTCGCGTTTAAGACGAAATGTACGAAATTCATGCCGTTTTTTGGCTAATTCCGCTTTTTTACCTTCACTATCATTGGCGCGAATTTCTGCTTTAGCATAACGATAGTAGCTGACGAGAGGAATATGACTTGGGCAAACGTAGGCGCAGCAGTTACATTCAATACAATCAAAAATGTGATACGCTTGCGCTTTTTTAAAATCCTTCGCTTTTGCGTGCCAATAGAGCTGTTGTGGCAATAAGCTGATAGGGCAAACTTGGGTGCAAGCCCCACAGCGTATGCAAGGCATTTGTGATAAGCGTGATGTTTCTAACTCATCAGCACGCATAAGAATTAAACAGTTTGTCGTTTTAACAATCGGCATTTCGTCATTGGGTAAAGCGAAGCCCATCATGGCTCCCCCCATAATGAGTCTTTCTACCCCTTCTTTGCGACGACATTGTTCAATAATGAGGTGCATTGGTGTTCCTAATAGCACTTCAAAATTTTGCGGTTTTTCTACACCGCCACCCGTAACAGTAATGAGTCGTGATAATAAAGGGATTCCGAGTTGCACCGCCCGATAAACGGTTCTAGTGGTTTCTACATTATGTACGACAATGCCAACACTGGCAGGTATTTGGGAACGCCCCACTTCTTTTCCTGTAAGCGTTTGAATTAATTGACGTTCTCCTCCCATTGGATATTTTGTCGGTATTTCTACTACTTCCACACGCTCATCGGCTGCTTCTAAGAGTGCTTTATACGCTTCCGGTTTATTATTTTCTACTGCAATGATACAACGTTTTGCACCGCCTAAGATGTGCATGACTATCTTTGCACCGGCAATAATCTCATCTGGGCGTTCACGCATAATGCGATCATCACAGGTGATATAAGGTTCGCATTCGGCACCGTTGATAATCAGGGTGTCTATACTACCCGAGTTTAATTTGATATGGGCTGGAAATCCTGCTCCGCCTAATCCGACGATGCCGGCTCTTGCAATGTGCTTACGCACCACGTCAGGGGCTAACTCGGCGTAGTTTGTCAGGGGTAGGCATTCTATCCATTCTTCTTTTCCATCTGTTTCGATAATAATGCACGGGGCAGTTAAACCTGATGGATGTGGTACTGCGCGGTGTTCAATAGCGACAACGGTGCCGGAGCTAGAAGCGTGAATGGGGGCACTCATGGTTAAATGACAATCTTTTTTCCGCTTGCAATGGGCAACGATTTGACCTTTTAATACTTTTTCACCGACTTTTACGATGGGTTCAGTGGGTTCGCCAATATGTTGTAATAAGGGCAGAATTAAAAACGGGGGAATATCTGCTTGAAGTATTGGGGTTTGATTTGATAAACTTTTATGTCCATCAGGTTTAACCCCGCCATGAAATGGCCACAATGTCATAATACAGGCTCCATAGGATTTTGTAATGTTGGGGGCAATGCGGGATAGGGCCATTTCCAAGTGTTCATCGCTAATGGGATAGAAACCATCTTAATACAGTCAACAGGACAGGGGGCAATACAACGTTCACAGCCTGTACATTCTTCTACAATAACTGTGTGCATACATTTTGCGGCACCTAAAATGGCATCAACTGGACAGGCTTGTATGCAGAGTGTACAGCCAATGCAAGTCGATTCGTCAATCACGGCTAACATTTTTTGCTTTTCTATGCCATGTTCTGTACTGAGGGGTTTAGGCTCACAGTCTAATAAATCGGCTAAGGCTAAAATGCTCACTTCACCGCCGGGTGGACATTGGTTAATTTCAGCCTCTCCTTGAACAATTGCTTCTGCATAAGCGCGGCAACCAGGATAACCACATTTTCCACATTGTTGTTGTGGTAAAATGGCATCTATTTGATCAACAACGGGATCGCCTTCGACTTTAAAGCGCACTGAGGCATAACCGAGCAGTAATCCGAATAATAAGGCGAGGAGGCTAAGAAGACTAATTGCTGTTATCATAATTTAACTAATCCAGAAAATCCCATAAATGCGATTGACATAATGCCTGCGGTAACCAATGTAATTGGTGCGCCTTGAAAAGCGTCAGGCACATCTGCTACGGCAATACGCTCTCGCATTGCGGCAAATAATACTAATACTAATGAGAAGCCAATCGCTGCACCAAAACCATAAATGGCAGATTCTATAAAGCCATGTTTTTCCTGTACATTTAATAAAGCGACTCCTAATACGGCACAGTTCGTTGTGATTAAGGGTAGAAAAATACCTAAGACTTGATATAACATGGGGCTGGTTTTATGAACCACCATTTCTGTGAATTGTACGATGACTGCAATAACTAAAATAAAGGCAATAGTGCGTAGAAATTCTAATCCCAGTGGTATTAATAAGTATTCATTAACCAAATAACTGCTGATGGCGGATAAGGTCAATACAAAAGTTGTTGCCATTCCCATTCCCATCGCTGTTTCTAATTTGGTTGAGACGCTCATAAAAGGGCATAGCCCTAAAAATTTGACGAGTACAAAATTATTAACCAGTACAGTGCTAATAAAAATAAGTAGATATTCAGTCATTTTGATTATCAGTTCTCATTGGAAATCTGAGTACAGGATTAACGGTGTAAACGAATTAAATTTTATCAATTCTCGTGATACAACGTTTTTTCAAATTTGTCTTACACAGATAATTTTAACATTAAAATCAATTAGTTACAAAAAAACGCTTTTTTTCTATTCAAAGATTGGAAATAAAAGATTCAGCCTTGAAATTGATTTCAAAGTTGAATTTGTTTGAAATAGATATTTACAACAAGGAGTTCAATAATTTAAAAATGCAGACATCTAATAACTCAAATATTGAGGTGAAAAATTCACCTACCCAAGAAGAGGCTTTGCTAATACAGGAGATAAATAACACATTAGCTGATTTCATCGGTGAAGATGAACATGAAATTTTTTCTGATTTGATACAAACCTATCAAAATGATGCCAATAAATTAGTTAATTCACTACGTGAAGCGGTTGCCCAGGGAGATGCCAAAGGTTTAAGACGAGCAACACATGCGCTTAAATCAAGTAGTGGTAATTTGGGTGTACATAAATTAGCTCAACAGGCTGATGAGCTAGAGAAACGGGCTAAAGCAAACGATTTGAGCAATATTACGTTGACCGCATTTGAGATTGAGTATGATTTAGTATGTCGCACGCTAAAACATTTTAGTTAATGATTAATGGTGAATGTGTTTAATGATGAATGATTAACTGATGTTACGCACTATGTTTCCAAGATGTTTAAGAAGCGGTGAAACGATATTTAAGAAATCCGATTTTTGAAAAAATCGGATTTCTTAGCGGCGAAACGATATTTAAGAAATCCGATTTTTGAAAAAATCCGATTTCTAAGCGGCGAAACGATATTTAAGAAATCCGATTTTTGAAAAAATCCGATTTCTAAGTTTGAATAGAATCGCTTTGCGTAACATCAGTGATTAATGGTGAATGATGCGAATTAAGAGTTGAAATTGGAGTTCAACGCTTCAGCTTTGAATTTTTGGAGTTCAACTGGTGAAAATTCGCAAAAAGTGGAGCGATGACAAACAAATCTTAAAAAACAATAATTTACATTCACCATTCACCATTCTTCTGGTTATTTTTGAAAAAATTAATTTCGTCATAATGGAAAATCGACAACTAAACCTGACAGGTTTATTAAAACCTGTCAGGTTTGAAGCAACATTAATGAATCATCCTTGAACCCCCATAATAATCAAATTCTTCTTCTATCTGCTCAAGCAACTGTTCTTGAAAACATTTTTTACACATAAATTTTATCGTCAAATCTAAATGTGAATGAGGATAACTTTCAAGAATATTGTTGACGCAATCATTTCTCTCTTCAGGATCGACAACAATTTGATTCACATTATCCTCATCCTCATCAATTTTAAAAGAAACGATACAGACGAAACTTTTACCATGCTCTTCATGTTCGAGATTATCCATGAATGGCATGTTAGGCACACTTTGATCCTCTTCTTCCTCTTGCTCTTCCTGTTTGCTTTGAATAAAATTATCAAGCAACTCAAGCCATTCTTGAAGTTCAATATATTGCGGATTTTTACCAGACTGCTCGCTAAAAGTCATCATTATCCGTGTTTGATGTGTGGGAAATTCATCCGCAGGGTACTCAAGACTCACAACATCATTATCATCAAATATATGCTTGAGTTCATCGGAGGTGACGGAAATGAGAAGTTGAGAAATGTCTTCAGATGGTTCAGCTTTCAATTGATTTGTCATGGGATATATCCTATATTGCGGTTCTAATCTGAATCCAGGTTTCTGATCAAAGTGTCGAAGCAGAAGGCAAAGGCTGTAAAACAGCAGGCAGGGGTTCAATGTCATTAAGTTAAGGGCAGACACGCAGGTGTGCAGCCTACAAAACTCCACCTATTCAGAAGCTGTAGGGGCGAACCTGCGTGTTCGCCCTAGCCCTAGCTTAACTAAAGCGTCTGCAACATGAGAAGTCGATTTTATTTGATGCACATTCCTCAATAGTGACTAAAAATGTTAAAAGAACCCGTTTATTCTACTACAAATCTATCCCCAGCGGCAACTTCACCATCATCAATCACTTGTACATAAATCCCCAAATAGCAATGCTTAAACGTTTTAAGCAAACTTGACGGAATCTGTAAATCTCGCTCCGCCGTTTGCGGATTAACATTAGTTGCAGCACAGCGTTGAATGGGTTTAAAAACACGCACTTTAGCTGTACCTAATATAAATTCTTTACCCACCCAATTTAACTCATCCCAAGGCGGTGTCTCATCAAAATAGACATTCGCACGAAATCGCAAAGGATGAACAGTTGTACCTAACACCTTCTCCAATTCACGCACACTGGCTAAATTGATACATGATAACACCTTTGCATCAACATCAGAAAAGCTATGTTTAGGGGCTTGCACCAATTTGGGAATTCCCCGTATTTCATCGCCAAGATATTGAGCCAAAAAATCTTCAATCGCTTTTCGCCCATCACTTTCCTGTAAACAACCACTAACAAGTTGTTTATCTTTTTGGAAAATCTGCAAAATACCTGTACTATCATTATAAATCGTACTCAAAGCCGCCAAACGTTCATTTTTCATCAACATCAAAAAATGCGTTTTAGGAAGATGCTGTGGTGCATCTGGGTTAAAATGGTTTGTTCCATGCGCTAAAGCAAAACAGCGATCCAGTGGCATTGTTTCACCCGTTTTTAAAGAGACGCGCTGCAATTCCTCAGGGCTCATGCCCTTAATTGGATAACGATAAAGATGAGTGATTGTTGACATAGTTATTTATAATTGTGAATTATGAATTATGAATTATGAATGAAATCATTCAAGAAAATTTTTTTTTATCAAGTAACTACTCAGCCTTGAAATCAATTTCAAGGCTGAAAGCTAAAGTCTGCTAAAGCAGACTAATTAAATAATTTAAGTGCTGAAGCACAAATTATCGTATATTATAATGGTGAATGATGAATTATAAATGATGAATTATGAATTATGAATGAAATCAATCATTTAAAGAAAATTTTTAGTTTATCACCATTCACGATTAACTTAAAATGACAGGATTAGATAATGTCTTATAGTGATTTCAATCTCAAACAAGTTCAAAAGGATTTCAACTTAGAAATTATTGAAAAATTAGGTATTTTTTCAAAAATTAAAAAGTCAGAAATTAGTGATTATTTTATGATCACCTTAGAAGAAAATATTCCATTAGCGGTTTCTATTAACACAGAAAAAGCGAAATCAGAATTAATTATTTCCAATGTCTTAATTGAAGTAAGAAAAATATTTGATAGAAAAATTAGTTTTTTTTCTGGCATTGAATTTAATATTGATAAAGAAAAAGGATTAAATGGTTATTGTGATTTTATGATCAGTTTATCCTCAGAACAATTGTTTGTAAAATCCCCGATTATCATACTTGTGGAAGCAAAAAACGAAAATATGATGGGGGGACTTGGACAATG
The DNA here is from genome assembly GCA_029939505.1 of Thiotrichaceae bacterium. Classification (GTDB taxonomy): domain Bacteria; phylum Pseudomonadota; class Gammaproteobacteria; order Beggiatoales; family Beggiatoaceae; genus QNES01. The sequence goes on from JAOZSV010000003.1 coordinate 55,350, forward strand.
TATTGCGGAGATGGTTGCTGCAAGAATGTTTAATGAAAAAGAAGGTAATAATATACCGTCAATCTATGGTACAGTGACAACAGGTCTTTTTTGGAAATTTATCAAATTGACGAATAATATCGTTGAAATTGATTTGAAAGATTATAGCATTGAAGATAATCCTGAACGGGTGATTGGTATATTATCATCAATGATGAAAGAGAAGGAAAATTAAATGCCAAATATCCACGCTCATCGTATTTTAATCCTTGATTTTGGTTCACAATATACGCAACTAATTGCTCGACGCATCAGGGAAGCAGGTGTTTACTGTGAAATTCACCCCTACGACATTAAAAAACAAGCGATTTCTGATTTTAAGCCCAAAGGCATTATTTTATCGGGTAGCCCTGAATCTGTAAATGAAAAAGAGATTCGCGCCCCAGATTGTATTTTCACCCTTGGCGTACCCATATTAGGCATTTGTTATGGTATGCACATCATGACATTACAATTGGGAGGAGAAGTTGAAACATCCCATTTGCGTGAATTTGGTTATGCCCAAGTGCGTGCAAGGGGGCATTCGCAATTACTCCACAACATTGAAGATCATATCAGCGAAGAGGGCTATGGCTTATTAGAAGTCTGGATGAGTCACGGTGATCGCGTCACTCACTTACCCCCTGATTTTAAAATCATTGCATCAACAGATAACGCGCCCATTGCAGCCATCGCTGATGAATCTCGTCATTTTTACGGCTTACAATTTCACCCTGAAGTCACTCACACTTTACAAGGCGCAACGATTTTACAACGATTTGTAGAGGACATCTGTCGCTGTGATGCGTTATGGTTCCCGGCTCTGATGATTAATGACAATATTGAGCGAATTCAAGCTCAAGTCGGTAAAGACAAAGTACTATTAGCATTATCGGGCGGTGTCGATTCATCAGTTGTAGCCGCCCTATTGCACCGCGCCATCGGCGAACAATTAACCTGCGTCTTTGTTGATAACGGCTTACTCCGTTTACATGAAGCCGATCAAGTCATGGCGACTTTTGTTCAACATCTTGGCGTGCGCGTCATACGTGTTGATGCCCAAGCGCGTTTTTTAAGCGCGTTAAAAGGAATATCTGATCCTGAGCAAAAACGGAAAATCATTGGTCACTTATTTATTGACGTTTTTGAAGAAGAAGCGTCTAAATTAAAAAATGTGGCTTGGCTCGCACAAGGAACCATTTACCCCGATGTGATTGAATCCGCCGCTTCAGGCAAAGCAGGGGTTATTAAATCTCATCACAATGTCGGCGGTTTACCCGATAAAATGAAACTGAAACTCATTGAACCACTACGTGAATTATTTAAAGATGAAGTGCGTAAAATTGGCGTAGAATTAGGTTTGCCGTATGAAATGGTTTATCGTCACCCCTTTCCAGGACCCGGTTTAGCTGTGCGGATTTTAGGCGAAGTCAAAAAGACTTATGCTGATATTTTGCGCCAAGCAGATGCCATTTTTATTGAAGAATTATACAAACAGGGCTGGTATAATAAAGTCAGCCAAGCATTTGCTGTATTCTTACCGGTAAAATCGGTGGGCGTGATGGGGGATGCACGGCATTATGACTATGTCGTCGCTTTACGTGCGGTAGAAACGGTTGATTTTATGACAGCACGGTGGGCGCAATTACCTTATGATCTCTTAGAAAAGCTGTCAAATCGAATTATTAATGAAGTGGCGGGCATTTCACGAGTCACTTATGATATTTCTGGTAAACCACCAGCGACGATTGAATGGGAATAGGTTTAAAACGTATCTTCTCTAAATTCTGTGGAAAAAACCTGACAGGTTTGGGCCAGTTAAGTAGGTCGGGTTAGATGGCGACGCAAAGTAACCCGACACAATTTATTAGGTAAGTAGGTCGGGTTAGATGGCGTCGCAAAGTAACCCGACACAATTTATTAGGTAAATGTCGGGTTACGTTATCACGCGACGCGTGATAAGCTAACCCGACCTACCATACTACCATACTGAGTCGTGACGACTCCAGAACATTTAAATCTTTTGAGGCACAACAGACTCAAAAGCAAGCCCTGTTTGTATCAAGGCATTAGCGTCAGGATTTTGTGATAAATGGGGCATTCCTGTTGGCTGCGCGACCTGTTGAGGAAGTACAACTATCGGCTGAAGTGCGACAGCTTGTTGAGGTACGATCATCGGCTGAAGTGCGACAGGCTGTTGTTGAGGTACGAGCATTGATGCTAATACCTGTTGAGGTACAACGGACTGTTGCTGAGAAACAACCATCGGCTGAGGTACGAGAGCTTGAGGTATAACACTCCCCATCTGTTGAGGAATTGGCTGCTGAGGTACGCCCATTTCAGGCGCAACTGGCGGCTTTTTACGTCCAAATTTTAAGAAAAACAAAAAGAATATGGCAATGCCGATAAGTATTACACTCAATACGGGACGATAGAATAACCATGCAATAGCAATGGTTATAAGAGAAAATACAGCAGCTAGAATAAAAGAGGTAATAGTCGTTGCGATTTCAACAAATCGCCCTAAAAAAGGAACAACGCTTGCCAGTACTATCAGTACACTAAATACCATAAAAAGACCAAAAAACATCATCAAAAATCCTGTCAAACGAGAACTCCAAGTTTCAATGACATTGCTCATCGTAGCGCGTTCAAATATTTCTTCGGCGGTCACGGTACCATATTCAAGCAATTCAATAGACTCGCCTACTTGAGTCGTATAAGCCGCTAAACGGAAACCAACCTGTTTGGCGATAACACTGATAGTCGTGGGCTGGACTATTTGAAATTTTATCCGTAGATCACCAATTTTATGAAATTTAGGGTTTTCAACCAGGTAGAAATACTCTCCCTTGAAATAGATGTTTTCAAATTGTGGTCCAAATGTGACATTGAGCTTTTCCAACACCTGCCCTCGCCAGCTTTCCTCTATCTTTAAATCAGAATAAGAGTTTATCTTATCGACAAAACCCTTTGATAGGGTGAACTCACCCAATTTAACCTGTTGGGCAGTAAATGTCTCTCCGCTAACTGGCATGTCAGCAGGATTTTTATGACCTTCTTCTTCAAAGTGCTTGGAATCAATAAGGTGTTTTGACCATATTTTGGAATAGGTTCGCGTGCTATCCTCCAAAAGTCTATCCAGCTTTGACTCTTCAGACTCTTTCCATTGGTACATTTCCACCACACGCCGCAATTTGAGCATAAGGGTTGCATCAACGCCAACCTCAAAATCGGTTAAAACTTCGTTTGTCGTCGCTTCACCAGTTAAATGAATGAGTCTGCCATCATTATCTTCTATAACATGATTAGCATTAACTGAAGTGACGATGCGCCCACCTTCTTCCAAAGCTTGAGCGCGATCAACAGAATGACCTTCATTCAAAAACAACAACGGAAAAGCACCAAAAAACAAGGTGAAGCCTATTAGGGCAACGGTGAGAGATTCTTTCATTCGATCCCCCCAGGGTTGATTATTTACATTATATGAATTGGGCATCATTTATCTCCATATTTGAATTTAAAACAATGAATGCGAATTAAGAGTTAAAATAGTGTCCATCTGGAAACACTTCCAAAGCGAAAGGTTTGGAATTTTAAAAGCCGTTTCAGGATGGACACTAAAATAGGAGTCCAACGCTTCAGCTTTGGGCGGACTGACAAAGCTAAAGCGTTTTCGAGATTTGAGTTTTTTGAAAAAAAACTCCATTCTAGGTTCAAGTTTTTTCGGTAAAAAAACTTGAACCTAGAATCGAGGCTAAAGTTTTTTCTTCAAAAAAATTTTAGCCTCGAATGCTTTCACTCGACTATCAAGTTTTTTAACAACCAGTATTCAAAACACAATTCGAGGCTAAAGTTTTTTCTTTAAAAAAACTTTAGCCTCGAAAACAACAAGCACTATAACTATAAGCACTATAACTACAAGGATTATTTATAAGAAAGGATAATCACTCGGTATTTTTTAAATAATTGATTTATAATCGTTTTTTATCTCTCCTTTCTTATAAATAATCCTTGTAGTTATCGTTTAAAAAACTTGATAGTCGAGTTTCAGCCTTGAAATTGATTTCAAGGCTGAGTCGTTACAAAAAACTCAAATCTCGAACTCCATTTTCAAAAAAAAATTCAACTCACCATTCGAGGTCTGAGTTTTTCTTCAAAAAACTCAAACCTCGAAACCATTCAGTATATCACACCCTAATCAATACATTGACTCACAATACTAACCAACATACGTTTTCTATCCTTAAAAATGACTCGGCTTGCCATAATTTGTACTTCAATGGACTGACCATTGCGATGCTGTTCTTCACGGCGTTTGAAAAACTTCTCTTCCTCCTGCGTCATCAATATACTATAATATTCACGCACCGCACTATCATGGACTGCTGGCGGTAATAATATTGTAAAAGCCTGTCCTAGTAATTCATCCTGACGATATCCATACAATTCAGCAAACGCTTGATTCACTTGTAAAAAACGTCCTCTGTCATCTGTGACACAAATACCCAAGTTAGCTACTTCAAAGACTGATGCAAGAAAAGTTTCATTTTCACGAAAACTTTGTTCTTGAAAACGATCCTGCAATGATGATTGACTTTTTTTCTGTTCTGTAATATCAATCGCAAAAACAATGACACCTATTAGATGACCTTGAGCATTCTGATAAGGAATTTTATCAAACTGTAACCAACGTGTAAACTCTTCCTTTGAATTTGACGTTTCATCTTCTGAAGTCTCTTTCAGAGTACACACTATGCCATAATGGGGACGACCCAACTGAATAACGACCTGACAATCAGTGTACTTTTCAAGCTCTTCTTTATGGTTTTTAAAGGTTTTTTCGGCTCTTTGATTATAGCGCAATAAATGATTCTCTTTATCACGATACCAAATCATCGCAGGTACGGTATTGAAAATCATTTGGTATTCCTGCCATTGCTTTCGTAGCATATCCCACATTCGTTTACGTTCACTGATATCGTGCATCAAACCAAAACTAAATATAATGTTATTCTTGGCATCACGCACCGCATCAACTCGCTGCCAAATTGGAAATGGAGAGTTATTCTTGTATAGAACATTTAACTCGCCCTCCCAACTTTGACCATTTGCCAAAGCGGGCATCATTTCCTCTTCCCAAATTTTTCTGGATTCCATTGGGTAATGATCAAATAAATTCTTTTCTTTAGCTTCTTTGAAAGAAATTCCAAACAGTTTTTCATAAGCTCGATTAACATAAATCAATTTTTCTTCTGCACTTCTAATCGCAATAGCTTCTTCGGAAGATTCAATGATAGATTTAAACAAACGTAAATGCCCTTCTGCTTTTTTACGCTCCGTCACATTAATTCCCACGCAAAAAAAATAATCAAGTTTTCCATTCGCCTTCACGACAGCACTGCTATGCCACTCGACCAGTAATAATTGACCGGTTTTAGTTTTAATATGGTATTCTGCTCGTGAAGATTGCATAGATTTAATCAGATTGCCAAATTCAGTAGAAACTAATGGACGCTCTTTTTCAGGAATAAAAAGCGTCAGAAAGTCAGATTTTTCTACTTGAACATGCGAATATTCCGTCGCTTGCAGCATCATCTGATTTATCATACGAATTTGACCATTAGGATTGAGTGCGAAAAAAAATGCAGGAGAGGTTTGAATCAAAGACTGTACAAAATCTCTTTCTTGACGAAGTGCTTCATCATAAGCTTTACGTTCTGTAATATCGCGCAATGCGGCACACACTAAAGATCGTCGTCCTTGAAACAAGTAAGAATCACCGCTAAACACTTCCACCGGAAAGACGGTACCATCCTTTTTCTTATGCCAACGCAGGGGAATAGATTGTCGTTTATTGCCATTCCCAAAAGCCCCTCGCGTTTTCACGGGTTCAGCAGAAATATCATCGGTTTTCATGTGCAACCATTCATTTTTACTGTACCCATATAAGTCAATAGTCGCTTGATTGACATCAAAAATATGTTGGGTATTACTATCAAACACGACGATTGGATTATAAGCGACTTCAAATAACTGTCGATACTTTGATTCATTTTCCCACAAAGCGGTTTCAAGTTGATGTCTATCAGAAATATCGCGCACAGCCATCATTAATACTGGCTTACCTTTAAACAAAAAAGGATTGGTTGTGGTTACTTCCACTGGAAAAACCGTTCCATCCTTTTTTTTATGGTACCGTGTTGATATTGATTTCGTCCCTTTTCTTATTATATGCTCTGTTTTATTAGGTCGTGCTGACAACATTGTTTTTTGGGACTTTAACAATTGATGGCGGCTGTAACCATATAAATGTGTCGTTGATTTATTCACATCCAATATATCCATTGTCTCCGCATCTACCATAAAAATGGCATCCGATTCGACCTCCATCAATCGTTGATATTTCAGTTCTAGTTTGTTTAACTCATCTTCAAAACGACGCGGTTCTGTTGTATCTATATGCGTTCCTACCATCCGATATGGTTTACCACTTGAGTCTCGAACCATGATGGAACGACTTAAAAACAACCGATAATTTCCATCCTTATGCTGTAAACGATGGGTATTTTCACATACCGGTGTCAAACCGGCTAAATGATCCTGAATTTCTTTCATTACCCGCTTATAATCCGCCTTATGAATGCGTTTATGCCATGATTTCACCTGTCGTAACAATTCATGTTCTTCAAATCCTAACATTTTTTCCCAACGCCCTGAAAAATACATTTCATTCGTTGATAAATTCCAATCCCATAAGTCGTAATTATTTTCTGGTACACATCCGTTATGCGCGTTTAAATTTTCACGTAAGGCTTGCTCTGTTTCTTTGAATGGTGTTATATCTGAAAATGATATGATGACTGCGTAGGGAATTGTGACATCATCACGCCATAATGGATGAGTATGAATCCGAATCCAAATCACCGAATCATCTGGCTTGACTATGCCCATGACTACATCGGCATAAGATTGCCCCGTTCGTAATGTACAAATCGCTGGATGGCTTTCCGTTGGAAACAGTGAACCATCTTCATGAATAATCCGCCAATCTGGATCAACTAAAGTCCATCCCATCATTTGATCAGCAGATAAACCTAAAATACGCTCTGCACTTGGATTACATATTCCAATGGAACCATTTGCATATTGTAAAATGACTCCTTCTTGTAATACGCCAATCATTTCATCAGCCGTCATTGGCTGTTCACGCATTGTTATATCCATCCCTACGGCATAATAAGCGTATTCAACGGCATTACCTCTGTTAATTTCCCACAAGACGTTACGATAATCACCATCGTAATGGCGAAATTGAGTGGAAAATGAAACAGAATTAATCCCCTCATCCAATTGACCAAAATAATGTTCAACCAATGCCTGTTCATCTTGATGAACAAATTCTAAAAACCGTTTAGCCAGTAGTTGAGGTGTAGATAAACCCAGAATATTTTCCCAGGCGTTGTTGACTTCTTGAAACTCGCCTTCTGAATTTAAAATGCCGAACATTGCAGAAGAACGCCAAAAAAAACGGGAATGATGGGATGTATTAACAGACATATTTTTTCCTTTTGTGTTAATGTTTAAGTACCACTGCATAAATAATCTGGTATTAACTTGATGTTCTCGCTAATGAGTACAACGGATTAGCGGAATAAACGGATTTTAAAAAACGTTGTATCAGATGAACTTATCCCACTATTCAATAAATGGTGAATAATGAATAAAACAGACAGATAAATCGCCTGATTTTTAAATCAAACGAGGCTCAAGAAATCCGATTTTTGAAAAAAAATCGGATTTCTAAAATCAAAAACGAATAGGGAGAGAGAGTTTAGCAGGCTTGAGCCTGCTTTAGCTTTCAGCCTTGAAATTGATTTCAAGGCTGAGTAGTTACAAAATTTACAAATAATTATATCTATAATGTACAATTAATGGTGTTTTAAAAAAACACAAACTCCCTATGAATGAAACTTTAATAATCTCCAAAACCTTTAAGCCAAACCTGACAGGTTTAGTTTTGTGTTTTATTAAATTTTCATTTTTTAATGTACAATTAATGGTGTTTTTAAAAAATACAAATTCCCTACAACGGAGTAACAATATGGCTTCTAATATTCCAATCGCAAATAAAACCGAAACCGCCGCTGACTTAAATCACTCTAAAGAAACAATTGATCTAAACCATCCAGAATTATATCTCAATCGTGAATTAAGCCTACTGGCTTTTCATCGTCGCGTCTCTGCCCAAGTCACTGATCAAACAATACCATTATTAGAGCGATTACGTTTTTTATGTATTGCCAGCACTAACCTTGATGAGTTTTTTGAATTACGCGTTGCTGGTTTAAAACAAAAAGTAGTAGCAGGTTCAGTGCAGGTTGAAGCTGATAATTTGTCTTCACAAGAAACGCTTCATCGTATTAGTATCGCCGCCCATGATTTTGTTGAAGAGCAATATCGCTTACTGAACGAAAATATTTTACCTGCATTGGAACAAAAAGGCATTTGCTTTCTTAAACGTGAAATGTGGACTAAAGCACAAAGCAAATGGGTGCGGGATTATTTTGATAATGAATTATTGCCTATTTTAAGCCCCATTGGGCTTGATCTTGCGCATCCTTTCCCACGTATTCTGAACAAGAGTTTGAATTTTATTATTTCCCTCAAGGGCAAAGATGCTTTTGGGCGGGATAGTGGAATGGCTGTTGTACAAGCCCCACGTTCATTACCCCGTTTTATTCAATTTCCTGATGAATTATCTGAACATCATTACGAATTGACTTTTTTATCTTCTATTATTCATGCTTATGTTGAAGATTTATTTCCGGGTATGAAAGTAACAGGGTGTTATCAGTTTCGCGTCACCCGCAATAGCGATTTATTTGTTGATGAGGAAGAAATTGATGATTTGCTACGTGCTTTAGAAGGCGAATTGCCTGGACGACGCTATGGGGATACTGTGCGTTTAGAAGTCCCCGATAATTGCCCAGATAAAATGATTCTTTTTTTATTGAAGCATTTTAAATTGACTCAAGAAGATTTATATCAAGTGAATGGACCTGTTAATCTTAATCGACTGTTAGCTTTACCTGATATGGTTGATTGTCCCGATTTGAAATTCCCTAGTTTTACGCCTGGAATTTCTAGGAATTTAGGGCGCAATTTATTTGCAACGATCCGTGAAGGTGATATTTTACTTCACCATCCTTTTCAAACCTTCACAACAGTCATTGACTTTGTTCGTCAGGCGGCGACCGATCCCCATGTGTTAGCGATTAAACAAACTTTATATCGCACAGGACCTGATTCTGTGTTAGTTGATGCATTGGTAGAAGCGGCACGCGCTAATAAAGAAGTCACGGTGGTGGTGGAATTGCGAGCACGTTTTGATGAGGAGGCGAATATTCGTTTAGCTAACCGCCTACAGGAAGCAGGTGCTCATGTTGTTTATGGCGTGGTGGGATACAAAACTCATGCAAAAATGATCATGGTTGTGCGCCGCGAAGATAAGAAACTTCAGCGTTATGTGCATTTGGGTACAGGTAATTATCATGATCGAACTGCGCGTCTTTATACCGATTATGGTTTATTAACTTGTCGTAAGGATATTGGTGAAGATGTTCATAAGATATTCATGCAGTTAACCACTCTTGGGCGGGGTACAAAGTTGAAAAAAATGCTGCAAGCCCCGTTTAGTTTGCAGACCGGTTTAATAGAACGTATTGAACGTGAGGCGGAGGTCGCTCTAAAAGGTAAACCTGCACATATTATGGTTAAAGTCAATGCCTTAACAGAATTAAAAATAATTCATGCTTTGTATAAGGCTTCAATGGCTGGTGTTAAAATTGATTTGATTGTTCGGGGAATATGTTGCTTAAAGCCGGGCATTCCAGGGATTTCCGAGAATATTCATGTGCGTTCTATTGTGGGGCGTTTTCTTGAACATACCCGTTGCTTTTATTTTCTCAATGAAGGACAGTCCGAAGTTTTTTGTGCGAGTGCTGATTGGATGACTCGCAATTTACTGAAACGGGTGGAAGCATGTTATCCTATTGAAGAGCCTGCACTTAAAAATCGGGTGATTGAACAGGGCTTGAAATTGTATTTGCAAGATAATACTCATGCTTGGGTACTTGATAAGGAGGGTCATTATACCCGTTTGATTCCTAAAGATGATGAACCTGCGATTTCCGCTCAACAAATTTTATTAGAACAGTTAGCTGAAAAGGCTTGATTAGGAATGCACATTCCTTAGCTTTAATGAGTTTCAACGCTTTAGCTTTGAACTCCAATCCAAAGCTAAAACGTACTCAGGGCAACCACAAGGGATTGCCCCTACATCAGCTCTCATCGTTATACATAAGTCAAAAATCGTCAAAGTAGGGTGGGTAGAGTGAAACGAAACCCACCATTTTTGGCGGTTCGGTGGGTTTCGCTATCGCTCTACCCACCCTACGAAAAAACCATTTAAATCAAATGCTTAAATACTTATGTATAACGATGAGACATCAGCTCAGGGCAACCACAAGGGATTGTCCGATGAATATTTTCGTCCGTATTAATAAAAATATTGTTGTAGGGGCAATCCTTTATGGTTGCCCTGAGTAGTTATGCTAAAACAAAAATTACGTCAATTTACCATGACAAAGTTTATACTTCTTCCCAGAACCACAAGGGCAAGGCTCATTACGCCCCACTTTACGTTCCTTTCGCACAAAAGGCTTTTTCTGTATTTTTGGCTTCGGTTGTTGTTCACTCTCTGCGCTTTCCGCAACTTCATTAGCCAAGCCTTCTACTTTGGCATGTCTAAACTGCATCGCAGGCATACTTTGTCGCCGTTGTTCTTCCACCGCATCGACATCAGTTTCAGCACGGATTTGCACTTTCGAGATAATACTAATGACTTCATGCTTAATTTTGTCAAGCATTTGAGAAAACATTTCAAAGGCTTCACGCTTATACTCATGTTTAGGATTTTGATGAGCATAGCTGCGTAGGTGAATACCTTGACGTAAATGATCCATTGCAGCGAGATGTTCTTTCCAATGGTTATCAAGGACTTGCAACATCACCGCCTTTTCAAAATGGCGTATGACTTTAGTACTCGCCAAGCGTTCTTTTTCATCATAAGCGGCGACAAGGGCTTCTTCTATTTTTTCACGTAAAGGCTCCTCATGCAAACTCTCATCTTCTTCTAACCATTTCACAATCGGTAAACGTAAACCATACAGATCTTCAATGGCTTTTTCAAGTCCCTGAGTTTCCCACAATTCTTCCAAACTCTGAGGCGGAATATAGCTATCTATCACGCCCATGAGTACCTCGTGACGAATCGTTTTGATAGATTCTTCAACAGAATCAACTTCCATCAATTCGCGGCGTTGTTTATAAATAATCTTACGTTGATCATTGGCGGTATCGTCATATTCAAGCAGTTGCTTACGAATATCAAAGTTGCGTCCTTCTACCTTGCGCTGTGCATTTTCAATGGCTTTAGTGACCCAAGGATGTTCAATGGCTTCTCCTTTTTCCATGCCCAATTTCTGCATTAAACCCGCCATCTTATCAGAGGCAAAAATTCGCATCAAGTTGTCTTGTAAAGACAAATAAAAACGACTTGAACCCGGATCACCCTGCCGCCCTGAACGACCACGTAATTGATTATCAATGCGTCGTGATTCATGGCGTTCTGTGCCGATGATGTGCAAGCCATTGCTCAAGATAACCGCTTCATGACGTTTTTGCCAGTCTTGACGCATTTTTTCAATTGTTGCTTCATCCACTACTTTGTCTTTGTTTTTTCGCAGATTATCAATTTCTGCTTCGACATTACCCCCTAAGACAATATCAGTACCCCGTCCAGCCATATTGGTCGCAATAGTGACAGTTCCCGGCATTCCCGCGTTTATAATAATCTGCGCTTCTTGTTTATGGAATCTGGCATTCAACACTTGATGTTGAATTTGTTGTTTTTGCAACTGTTCCGATAATAATTCAGAGTTTTCAATTGAAGTTGTACCAACAAGCACCGGTTGCTTACGCGCTTGGCAGTCTTTAATGTCTTCAATAATGGCTTCATATTTTTCCTCTGTGGTGAGATAGACTAAATCACCTCTATCGTCACGAACCATATCCTTATGGGTGGGAATAACGACCACTTCTAAGCTATAAATTTGTTGAAATTCAAAGGCTTCCGTATCAGCCGTTCCGGTCATCCCAGACAATTTATCGTAGATACGAAAGAGGTTCTGGAAAGTAATTGAAGCCAGGGTTTGATTTTCGTTTTGAATCGTCACCTTTTCCTTGGCTTCAACAGCCTGATGTAATCCTTCAGACCACCGCCGTCCTGGCATTTGTCGCCCTGTAAATTCATCAACAATAATAATTTGATCGTCTTTGACAATGTAATCGACATCACGCTGAAATAAAGAATGGGCGCGTAATGCTGCATTGACATGGTGCATCAAGCTAATATTGGAGGCATCATACAGACTCTCACCTTCTTTAAGAATACCTTCTTTAACGAGAGATTCTTCAATATGCCCATGTCCTTCATCACTCAAGGTCACTTGTTTGTTTTTCTCATCAATATAAAAGTCGCCTGGAACTTCGACTTCTTCATCTTTTTCCGTTTCACGTTCTTGAGCTGTTAAACTGGGAATAACAACATTGATGCGCCTGTATAAATCAGAATTGTCATCGGTTGGTCCAGAAATAATGAGGGGGGTACGCGCTTCATCAATTAAAATTGAATCGACTTCGTCAATAATGGCAAAATGCAAATTTCGCTGGACACGCTCATTGATGCTAAAAGCCATATTGTCACGCAAATAATCAAAGCCAAATTCATTATTTGTACCATAAGTAATATCAGTAGCATAGGCCGCTTTTTTTGCTTCATGTGACATATCGGCAATGATCACGCCTGTCGTCAAGCCAAGAAAATGATAAATGTGGCCCATCCATTCTGCATCACGCCCGGCTAGATAGTCATTAACGGTGATGATATGAACCCCTTTACTTGGGAGGGCGTTCAGATAGGCTGCTAGAGTGGCGACTAAGGTTTTACCTTCGCCTGTCCGCATTTCAGTAATTTTGCCTTGGTGGAGTACCATGCCACCAATCAGTTGTACGTCAAAATGACGCATATTTAATGTGCGCTTTCCTGCTTCACGAACAGTCGCAAAAGCTTCTGGCAGTAAATCGTCTAATGAACTACCTGCATCTAAGCGTTCACGAAATTCCGCCGTTTTGGCTTTTAATTGTTCATCAGTCAGGGCAGATATAGAGGGTTCAAAACTGTTAATTTGTTTAACAGACTTATACATCTGTTTAATGAGCCGTTCATTGCGGCTTCCAAAAAATCGAGTAAAAAATTTGCTGATCATCTGTATTTTTAATAATTTGTTGTGAGGACGAGGCGAAAGGTTTTTAACAAAAAATGGTAAGCCTCGTTAGTTAGTTATTATATTGTCATGTTTCGAGGTTTAACGCACGAAAGTTTTTTGATAATTTTTGATAAAAGGATTCTAATTGTAATTAATTATAAGTGATGTCACGGTTGAGAGTACAACGAATTGACGAAATAAACGAATTTTGTGAAATGTTCAAGATTAAAATCAGGCGTTTTGTTCACTTAACCACTATTTTCACATTTTTCAAGTACATTCCATCTAAAATTAAACATTAATATTATTTTCAATAATGATTGAATATTTTGAACAATACTCATTACAGCATTAATTAAGTATATTCATTAAAAGGAACTCGCAAAATCATTTTTTTAAAGTAACTACTCAGCCGTTAGCCTTGAGATAAATCTATTCGAGGTTTAAGTTTTTCTTCAAAAAACTTAAACCTCGAATGCTAAAAGCTCAAGCAGGCTAAAGCCAGCTAAACTATTCAGTCTTCTTTTAGTCTGCTTTAGCAGACTATTCGAGAGTCGATTCTAGGTTCAAGTTTTTTCGGTAAAAAAACTTGAACCTAGAATTTAGTTTTTTGTAAAAAAACTAAAACCTCGACTAAAGTTTTTTCTTTAAAAAAACTTTAGCCTCGAATGCTTTCAGCCTTGAAATTTATTTCAAGGCTGAGTAGTTACTTTTTTCAAAGCTAAAGTTTTTGTCAAATTTTTAGCCTCTAAAGCAATAGCTAAAGCAATTGGCTAAAAACTTTTGAGGGGAAAGTTATTGAAACGGACGTTTTTTAAAGAAAAATTTCGCATCGAACATCTTCTAAAAGGATCGTTTGCTCATGTTTCTTGCATATCACTAAAAAGTTTATAACTACGTTTCAGTATAACCTTGAAAATATTCTAAAAGGATCGTTTAATCATGTCTAAATATTATGTGGTTATTAAACGTCATGCGTTACGACTATTGATCAGTTTAACTATTTTGTTATTTTTTATTTTACATGTGACGAAATTCATTGAATGGGATTTTATTAACGCCTTAGAAAATAATGCTTATGATGTTAGGGTGAGACTGACCATGCCTAATATTGTGGATTCCCGTATTGTTATTGTCGATATTGATGAACAAAGTTTGAATGAAATAGGTCGTTGGCCTTGGAATCGCAAAGTGATTGCAAATCTGATTGAGCAATTATTTAATACCTATCATATTGATGTTCTTGGTATGGATGTCGTATTTGCCGAACCTGATAACAGTTCAGGTTTAAAACAATTGCGGGAATTGGCTCAAGGGCCTCTTAAAGAGGCGAAGAGGTTTTCAGAAATATTAAAAACACTTGAAACTGAACTTGATTATGATGCTTTATTAGCCCAAAGTATGCGAAACCGTCGAATCGTGTTGGGCTACGCTTTTCCTATTAGTCAAAATGGAGCACAAGTTGAAGCCGGTGAATTGCCACCCCCTGTTTTTAGCCGCGAAGAGGTACAAACTTATCAGTTGAATTATATCACTGCTAATGGTTTTGCAGGTAATTTACCCGAATTTCAGGCGAATGCGATGACAGCGGGACATTTTGTGTTTACGCCTGATCCTGATGGTATTGTACGACGTGTACCTATGCTTTATGGTTATAAAGGGCAATTGTATGAATCACTTTCATTAGCAGTTGCCCGCGCCGTCTTTGGAAATCCTAAAATCAAGTTAGGCGTTGTGACTTCTGAAAGCGGTTATCATAGCCTAGAATTTCTAAAGATGGATCATCGGAATATTCCTGTTGCTGGAAATATTCAAACTTTAATACCCTTTCAAGGGAGTCAGGGTAGTTTTCCTTATGTTTCAGCAAGTGAAGTCTTAAATAGACGTGTGAAGAACCCTGAAATACTTAAAGATAAGATCGTATTACTTGGCACCAGCGCGGCGGGTTTGTGGGATTTGCGTGCGACTCCTGTTGAGGAAGTTTATCCGGGTGTTGAAATTCATGCCAGTCTGATTTCAGGTTTATTAGATAATAGAATAATGGAAAATCCTAACTATATGATTGGTATGGAAGTTTCCCTTTTAATCTTTATTGGATTAGTCATGATTATTGTTTTACCGCTACTCAGTCCATTGTTAGCGACTGTTGGTACGATAATCGTTTTTGGATTTGTCTTTGGGCTTAATATTAATATCTGGACTCAAATGCAACTCGTTTTGCCTTTAGCAACAACGTTTTTACTCATGTTCACCTTGTTTCTTTTTAATATGTCTTATGGATATTTCATTGAAACCAGTAATAAACGCCATTTAACAGGATTATTTGGACAATATGTGCCACCAGAATTGGTTGATGAAATGAGTAATAATCTGGGTAGAGAGTTTTCTATGGAGGGCGAAAGTCGGGAAATGACCGTCTTATTTTCAGATATACGTGACTTTACTAGCATTTCTGAAAATTTAGCTTTAGCACCTAAAGAACTGTCTCAGTTAATGAATGAATATCTTACTCCCATGACTCATGCCATTCATCATCATCGGGGGACTATTGACAAATATATAGGTGATGCTATCATGGCATTTTGGAATGCCCCTTTAAATGATCCTCATCATGCGCGTCATGCTATAGATACGGCTATGGAAATGCTTGAGCGTTTAAAAGAAATACAGTTGAAATTTAAGGCAAAAGGTTGGCCTGAAATCAATATAGGTATTGGCTTAAATACTGGCATTATGAATGTTGGTAACATGGGTTCGCAATTTCGTATAGCTTATACAGTATTAGGCGATGCCGTGAATTTAGCCTCACGCTTAGAAGGAACCACTAAGCAATATGGTGTACAAATTATCGTCAGTGAAATGACTAAAGCCGCTGTGCCAGAATATCTTTATCGCAAGTTGGATTTTGTGAGAGTTAAGGGAAAAGTTCAGCCCGTTGCCATTTTTGAACCCATTGGATTGCATGGCCAGATCGCGCTAAATGTGATGGCGGAAATCGCTCATTATGAGCAAGCCCTTGAACATTATCAACAACAACATTGGCCTCTGGCGAGAAAAAAATTTGCCCAATTATGTGAAGAATATCCTGAACGTTTCTTATATTCACTTTATCTCAAAAGGATTGAAAACTTTATAAAAAATCCACCAGGCGATAATTGGGATGGTATATATACTTTTACGACTAAATGATGAGAGGAATGTGGGACTATTCGATGTTCAAGTTTTCAAGTCAGCGTCTTAGCATTGAAATAAGTGGAGTACAACGCTTTAGCTTTGTATGGAGTACAACGCTTTAGCTTTGTGGAGTACAACGCTTTAGCTTTGTGTGGAGTAGAACGCTTTAGGAATGAGGCTTTAATAACAGCCGAAACTTTAAAGCCAAACCTGACAGGTTTAGTTTTATGAACCTATCCCACTATTCAAAAATGTGGAACCATGACTAAAAATCGTTTGGTTTTTAACCAAAAAATGAGGGTTAAGAAATCCGATTTTTTCCAAAAATCGGATTTCTAAGTTCAAAAATGAATAGTGGGATAGGTTCATGGTAACTACTCAGCCTTGAAATCAATTTCAAGGCTAACCGCTGAGTAGTTACATTCGCATTATTATTTTGCAAAAAGTTCTCATTTGAGTTAATTACTGATGTGACGCAGGGTGCTTCTAAATTCCACCTAAATTCCACCGATTTCATCGGTGGCTATTCACATTTCACCCCGTTGGGGTTAGTTTCAACCCTGAAGGGGTTAAACATGAATAGCCACCGATGAAATCGGTGGAACTTGGAAGCATCTTGCGTCACATCAGTTAATTATCATAAACAGGATCTTTTTTTGGTGCAATGACACATCCGCATCCATCATCATCAAAAAATTCGTCATCAATGGAGTCACAGTTTAACTCAAATTCCTCGTCTTCACATTCTGCGGACAACTCACTGACATATTCTTTGAAACTCAGGAGATTACCGGATTCTCTCATTTTTTGATAGACTAATTCGAGGTCTTTCATTTGGGTTAAATCTGTCGCTCTGGCGTATAAATCGTAAGCAAGAGCAGCATCCATTCGGGGTATCACAGTATGTATTTCAAATAGACTTTTGCTATTTTTCTCATTTGGTTTAATTTGTACAATATACAGTAAACCTTCTTCCCAGTCTAAACTGAGCATGAAAGGCCCTAAAAAATCACTGTTTTTGGGTAACATTTCTGTTGTTTCCCAGTCGTCTTTTTCAATCTTTGTCCATTTGAAACCGACTAATGGTAATCCAGTTTTATTAGGAGACCATGCTGTTTCTTTACCTTGTTGAATCCAGCTTTTTGGAATCTCAATGGTAATGCTCGCCTCTTTGATTTCTAGGGACTTATATTTTGATACTGGGGGCAACGGTGACAGCGAATCGGATAATGGTTCAGATAATGGTTTAGCGTTGATTACTTGGGAGAGTAATATCAAGCTAATCATCATGAATTTTTTTGGTGAAAAAAATATTTTCATTGTATTTTCATATATTTGGAGATAAAAAAAGGTGAAGGTTCAGATTTTAACCTTCACGCGGTTATAAACTCATTTTTAGTGACGCAAGAAATAAACCAAGTTTCTTGAAGAAACTTGGTTTCTAACTAATTGAGAATGTAGGGTGGGTAGCTGAAAATGGTGGGTTTCCACTTCGTTCCTACCCCACCCTACATTACTTTGAAATATGGCTTATTTCGCCGCTTGGCTTTGATAATAGCCCATCAAAATCTTTGCCACTTCTGGGCGTGAAAATTCTGGTGGCAAATCTTTGCCCTCAGATAACATCTTACGCACCTTTGTACCAGAAAGGATGACAAAATCCTCTTTGCTATGATCTGGCACATCGCGCATCATAACCACCTTGTTTAATTTCTTGGAATAGGCGGTGTGATCAGCGCGGAAAATTTCAATCTCAAGCGCACCCGCAGGCACTTTCTCATCAAAAATCGTTTGGGCATCAAAAGCACCATAGTAGTCACCTACCCCAGCATGATCGCGCCCAACGATAAGATGGGTACATCCTGTATTTTGGCGGAATGTGGCGTGTAATATGGCTTCACGGGGTCCAGCATAGAGCATGTCGAAACCGTAGCCAGCAACCATAACGGTGTTGGGTGGGAAATACACATCTACCATCTTACGAATGGCAGCGTCGCGCACGGGCGCTGGAATATCACCCGGTTTCAATTTACCCAGCAACATGTGAACGAGAATACCATCCGTTTTGAGCCTATCATGTGCCATTCTGCACAATTCTTCATGGGCGCGGTGCATAGGGTTGCGCGTTTGAAAGGCCACGACTTTATTCCAGCCACGTTCAGCAATTTCATTGCGAATTTCAACGGCTGTACGGAAGGTGTCTGGAAAATCTTCTTGGAAGTAGCTGAAATTTAAAACTTGAATCGGACCTGAGATGACATATTTACCGAGATTAAGAAAATTTGTCGCGCCTGGATGTCCTGCATCTAAGGTGGTGAAAATATTCTCAGTGATGCCATTGAGTTGCTCTGTACTGATTTCTTCAATGGCTTCAATGTCTTGAATTGCTATCACAGGATTGCCTTCCACATTGGGATCACGCAGTGCGATACGTTTGGCGTTTTTAATCGCCGAAATATCGTCAGTGCGATTGACAATGGGGACAGGCCAAAATAAACCACTGGTTGTCTGCAATTTTTCTGCAACGCTTAACATATCGGCGATATTCATGTAACCTGTTAATGGGTTAAAATAACCCGCGCCGAGCATCACCGCATTGGTTGCCGCTGCCGAATTGAGTAGCAAAGAGGGTAAACTTTCGGCTTCTTTTTTAAGCTCATGATGTTTTTCGACATCATAAACAAATAATGGATTTAATTTTTCAGAACCATGTGGTTTTATCATTATTTATTCCTATCGTTTTTCAGATAAATCTTTTTACTAAAAAGAAAGCAAGTTTTTTTAAGAAACAGGCCGTTTCTTAGAATTTATTTTTCTGAACGTCTATAAATCAATTTTAGGCTAATTTTCCAACAAACTTTAGCCTCGAAGGGTTATCAAAGTGACAAATTTTTCATTATACTGAAATGTATTTCAAAATCGTGAAAATTTATCAAAATTATCATTTATGATAATTAAATGTTTATTTTTAAAACAAATAATAAATAACGAATTAAAATATAACAATATTATTAATAATTATTTCCACTTGTCAAGTATTTTTGTTATTTTGAGGCTTTAAAAGCAATGACATCTGATTTATCCACATTTTATCTCTTATTGAAACGCGATTTAACTTTAGCTTATCGCCATCGTGCGGAATTAGCTAATCCTTTGTTATTTTTTATTATTGTTGTGAGTCTATTTCCGCTAGGTATTTCGCCTGAATCGAAAGTTTTACAGGGCATTGCGCCGGGGGTGATTTGGGTGGCAGCCTTATTGGCGGCGATGTTATCATTAGATAGTCTATTTCGCTCCGACTTTGAAGATGGTAGTTTGGAACAAATGGCGTTATCCGAACATTCTTTGCCAGTGCTTGTGTTGGCAAAAGTTTTAGCACATTGGCTCGTTACTGGCTTGCCGCTTATCGTTTTAGCTCCTTTTTTGGGCATCTTGCTTTTTTTACCAGAGAATGCGATGTTGACGCTCATTGCAACTTTGGCAATCGGCACGCCTATTTTAAGTTTAGTTGGTGCAATAGGCGTTGCCTTAACTGTTGGATTACGGCGTGGTGGTGTATTATTGTCTCTATTGGTATTGCCTTTATATATTCCTGTCTTGATTTTTGCGGCTGGTGCTGTTAATGAGGCGGCTAGGGGTTTTCCAGTCGCTGGGCATTTGTATTTTTTGGGGGCATTGCTTTCTTTATCTTTGACGCTTGCGCCTTTTGCGACGGCATCTGCTTTACGAATTAGTTTAAGTTGAATGGTTGTTGTTAATGGTGAATTATGAATTATGAACCCATCACACTATTATTCAATTAATAACTGATGTTACGCACTATGTTTCCAAGAGGTTTAAGAAATCTTTGAAAAAAAATCGAATCTAGGCTAAAGTTTTTTTGAAGAAAAAACTTTAGCCTAGATTTCTAAGCGGCGAAACGAGGTTTAAGAAATCTTTGAAAAAAAATCGGATTTCTAAGCTCGAGACGAGGTTTAAGAAATCCGATTTTTGAAAAGAAATCCGATTTCTAAGCTCGAATAGAATAGCTTTGCGTAACATCCGTTAATAATGACAAGTAATAACTACAAGGATTGTTTATAATAAAGGATGTTTTATAAAAAAACATTATAAATCAAATAGTTAATAACATAATACAGAATGATTATCCTTTTTTATAAATAATCCTTAGAGGTTCTTGCAAAACTCTGAACACACAAGGTTTAAGAAATCCGATTTTTGAAAAAAATCGGATTTCTAAAAAATATAAACTCGAAAAAGTGAGTTTTGCAAGAGACTCGTTATATTGTGTTTAGGTTAAGTATTAGTGGGATAGGTTCACCATTCATCATTCACCATTCATCATTCACCATTCATCATTCATCATTCACCATTCATC
>JAOZSV010000125.1 GCA_029939505.1 Thiotrichaceae bacterium
CTTAACTTAATGACATTGACTCCGGCGAGTGGGAACCAGAAAAACCTAGCGAGGAATTTATTCATATGTTCCATGTATTTGATAAAATTTTTGATAAATTGAGTATTAATAGTAATAATACGACATATGTAATTAATGAGAGTATAATAAACACCGATATTATTACTGATCCCTTAAAAAACGGCGGCGAAGGACCAGCAATGGTGCTAATACCTGCTGGAACATTTCGCATGGGAGATATTACTGGTCATGGTTTCGATAGGGAACAACCAGTGCATAAAGTCTCAGTGGAAAGTTTTCTTATGGGACGTTATCTGGTGACTTTTGCTGAATATGACCATTTTTGCAAGGCGACTAAGAGAAAAAAACCAGATGCTAATGGCTGGGGGCGTGGTAATCAACCTGTTATAAATGTGTCTTGGCATGACGCAGTGGCTTATACAGAGTGGTTAACTCAACAAACTAATCAAACTTATCGTTTACCTACTGAGGCTGAGTGGGAGTACGCGGCTAGAGCGGGTACGAAAACTGATTATTGGTGGGGTAATGAGATTGATGAAACTAAGGCGAATTATGGCGGGAAGCTTGGTCATACTTCTCCAGTGGGAGATTATGACCCTAATCCCTTTGGTTTGTATGATATGCTGGGGAATGTGTGGGAATGGACCAGTTCAGAATATGAAGCACCCTATAATGGTAAAGAAAAAGTGTGTATAAGCAAAAAAAGCAATGAATCCCGGGTGTTGCGTGGCGGCTCGTGGAGCGGCAGCCCGACGAATCTTCGTACTGCCAACCGCCACTGGAACGCCCCGGGCAACCGCACCGTCAACTACGGCTTCCGTGTAGTTCGCGCTGCGTGGACCTGAGCACTTTGTCCTTTTACACTTTTTCCTTAAAAAAGACCGCGAAGTGGTGGTTTTTTTTGCACTCTATTCACCTATATATTATAGGTGAATAACTCGTTCCCACGCGCCAGCGTCAATGTCATTAAGTGAAGCCTTGGAGTCCATTCGAGGTTTTAGTTTTTTTGAAAAAAAACGAAAACCTCGAATCCTTTAGATTTGGAAGTCAGGTCGGGTGGGCAAACGTGGTGTGCATCGGCATTCAATTGTCTGAACGAACCGGATTACACTGATTGAAGGATGCTCAGGATAATCCTGTTTATCATTTAATCCGTTTAATCAGGTTAAAATTATTCCGTTTATCATTTCCAAAATAAAGAGAAAAAGTGAGAATTTTTAAACTGAAGCTCTTCAATAAATGGGCTAAAAAAGAGACTTTGACTGAAAATTGACTTAAACAAGCCATTCGAGAAATGGAACAGGGGCTTGTAGATGCTGATTTAGGAGGCATGTTTACAAAAAACGAATCGGTATCCAAGGGCGAGGTAAACGGGGTGGAGTGCGAACAATAATTGCTTTTAAAATAGAAGAAAAAGCATTCTTTATGTATGGTTTTACTAAAAATCAACAAGATAACATTGAAACGAACCAACTCAAAGCACTTAAAATATTAGCCAATAAATTGTTAAACTATAATGATGATGATTTAAAAACCGCAATCAAAATGGGTGAAATTATTGAGGTATTATGATGGATCAATCAATATTAGAAGTCGTTCATGAAACAGCAAAAGGACTCGATAATATTGGGTTAATGGACAGCAAAACGATGCGTGAATTGGAGGCACATTGTTTAAGCCCACTAAAAGAATATAGTCCTGAACAAATTAAGCAGATAAGAGTTAAACATCATCTCACTCAATTGGTGTTCGCGACTTATCTGAATATCAGTCCTTCTACGATACAGAAATGGGAAAAGGGTTATCTAAAACCCAAAGGCCCTTCACTTAAATTATTAAATTTAGTTGAACAAAAAGGATTTGAAGTACTGGTTGGGTAGCCGGGTAGGGTGGGCAAACTTTGTGTGCAGGGAGGCATTCAATTATCTGAACAAGCCATTACACGGATTGAAGCGTAGGGTCAATGTCATTAAGTGAAGCCTTGGAGTCCATTCGAGGTTTTCGTTTTTTTTTCAAAGAAAACCTCGAATCCTTTAGATTTGGAAGTGGAGTCCAAACCTTCAGATTTGGAAGTGTTTGATATTTAAGCGAAATAATAAAAATCTGAAGGTTTGGACTCCAATAAATACTTAATGGCAGTGACTCCGGCGCGTTGGAACCAGAAAAAATTCAGTAACTTCTTCAGGGGTAAAATTCATCTTCATTTTGCTTTCTCCTTTTGAAAAAATAAATTTTTTTCTTGTTTCAACGCTCCAGCGTCAATTAACTTAAGGCATGCGAACATGCAGGATTCGCCCTTACAATCACATAGTTGGTTGACCATTTGAATCAAAACGTTGATGACAAGTACCTGGAAAAACTTGGATAAGTCGATTCAACATATCAGGATCATTCTGAAAAACGGTCATCCAGATTGACCAAAAACCATTTGTTTTAGCTTGTTTTACAACGAAATTTTGCATTAATGAAATATTATTAGAAGTAGCTAATAACGTTTTTGCCTGTCGCGCTAAATCCCAAGTTTCTCGACGGTGATTCCAACGTTTATCTTTTGGTGTTGGTTTCACTTTGGCATTTGGATGTTTATTTAAACCGGTTAATTCAAGTGTTTTGAGTGCTTTCTCCCGTTCATCTGCATTGAGTGCCTGATTAATGTCAATAATGCCACCCTGTTTATAAACGAAAGCACGAAACGTATTGTCTAAATGAGGCCAATAATAATTCGATTGGGTGACATCATCTCGAACTTGACTCCCTTTAGTAGAATTGCAGTTACTACAACCCAACAAAAAGTTATCCCATGATCGTTCAAGCTGTGGTTGATAATGTTTGGATTGGATATGTTCTACTGCTAAACTGGTTGGGATAAATCTTTCACAAAATGAACAATATTCACCAATGCGATTCATTAAATCTGGTTTAGCTTGCTCATAACGGCGGTACTGTTTAGGTTGTCCTTTGGTATCAGTCGGTACCGCACCTCGTTCAATGGGTCTCATCCGCATTTCTCCCAAGTCCGGCTGCCTCACGTTGCATTTCCAAAAAAGCATGATAGGCAATATTTTCGCTAAAAGGAGCGGATAATTCGTCCAAACGATTTTTAAGTGACTCTATTTTTTCCAAAGGTGCATCTTTGGCTTGCTCTAAAACGCGGTAGTAGTCTTTAGCGGCTGTCATCATTTCTAAATAGCGTTGGCTACGTTGCGGTATTTCTACGCCCATCTTGTATTCAGCTATGTTTTCAATACTTTGATCTTCGTATTCAGCCGGTTCAGATTCATTGAGATCAATTAATTCGCCTTCACGTAAGGATTGGATAATGAAAGGAGAATGCGTTGTGGCGATAAATTGAATTTGAGGAAAAGTGGTCTTTAAGCTATCGACAATTTTTCGTTGCCAATTAGGATGTAAGTGCAAATCAATTTCATCAATTAAGACAATGCCAGGCGTTTCTAAAACGGCTTTTTCTTCCAATTGTGAATTGAGCGAAGCGGCTTTGTAAGCAATATCAGCTACCATTGCCAAAATAATACGTTGCCCATCACTGAGCATATCGGCTGGAAGGCTTTGGTTATTAGATGATAAAGTGGTTATCAGTTCATCATGCGGAATATCAAAATAGACGGATTCACAACTTTCTAAGCAATTTCTGACGGCTTTTCGTAAGCATTCTAATACGCCGATAGAAATTTTCCGCTGTAGAGCCGCGATTTCCATCGTTTTAAGCCAGCGTATAAAACGTTTTTCATCGGATGCGGGTTCTAGGCAACCTTCATATTTTGATAAACGAGAATCTGGTTTAACGGTTTCTACTCGCCCTGATTTCTGTAACCATAACCTACCCGTGCCATAATAACTGAGTACAGGTAATATCAGCGACTGATCACCTGCTCTCACTTTTTCCTGTAATTGTTTTGCTTTGTCAATGAGAGATTTCGCATTTTGGTATGTTGTTCTACTTCCTGATTTAAGTAAACTGCGTTCCCAAGTAATGAGTCCTGAATCAACCACCTCTCCGCTACAACGCACGACGGTTGGGGGAGAGGGTTCAAGTTTAAGCTCCGCTCCCAATAGATATCCAATGTGACGCATTTCAGATTTTCTGATAGGGCGGGAAGAAATATTATCAAAACCCAGAAACAATGCACCTATTCCTATTGCGATGGCATCAAGAATAGCCGTTTTCCCTGTCGCATTATTGCCACTTAGCACGTTAAATTGTGGTGAAAATTGGAGGGTTTTCTGTTCAAACCCTTTGAAATTCTGGACGAAAAGTTGATCAAGTCTCATCTTGTTATTTCCGTTTTTTGTAACTATTCAGTAAGCGTAGGATCAATGCCATTAAATTAAGCCAGGGCGAACACGCCGGTTCGCCTTACAGCCATTGAATACGTTGATAATTGAAGCGTCGGGGCAATGTCATTAAGTGAAGCCTTGGAGTCCATTCGAGGTTTTAGTTTTTTTGAAAACTAAAACCTCGAATCCTTTAGATTTTGAAGTCAGATCGGGCGTTGCACACGTCTGTGTGCATCAGCATTCAATTGTCTGAAGCCATGACACGGATTGAAGGATGCTCAGGATGACATTGATAAGACAATCCTGTTTATCATTTAATCCGTACAATTTGGTTCAAACTGTGTGTATCGGCGTTCAATTATCTGAATAAAGATGTGCAGGATTATAGAATTGACAGTTATAAACAGTCTATTTATTCGGAATACAAAAGCTTTGATTTTGCAAAATAAAAGATCATTCTCTCAGAGAAGAGGATTGAGATGGGGTTTAGCCGGTGAGAAAAAAGGGCTATTAGGTAAAGCTAGAGTAGAGGGTTTATACAAGCAAGAAAGTGACTCAAATGGTCTGACATTATTTCAGTTAAAAAACAAAGCTGGCTAAAGAATCCTTAGAGTTGAAAAAGGTGTTGGGAAAGATGGAAAACCCGCTTTTTGGCATAAACATAGTAGCCCCGGATTCAAACATCATAGACCGATATTTCCTTGGGACAAGGGGAGAAATTAACATGACGAATCAAGCTAAATATAAAGTGAACCTCATCATTGACTTTCCTTTTGAAAGTGAAATAACTGCTGTTAATGAAGAAGAAGCCGTTGATAAAGCAATGGATAAAGCAATGGAGTATTTAGAATCTAGGCTCAGTGATTCACATAGATTTGATGAGTTCTGGGAATATCAAATTCAACATAAAATACTAAAAGTTAAAAAAAACCAGCTAAATCAGGCTTGAATAATGCTGAACGAGACCATAAAAATGAGTAATGCTATGAAAGAACCTTGGTTTGAAGTATGGATTGATGATTCTATAACGCCTTCATACATATTACTTGTCGGAACAAATAATAACCAGCTAAATTCTGTGATGGTGTATGATCCAAAGAAAAATTATTCGGTCATTCATCAAGGACAAAATTATGAAGAAACACGTCTCTGGTTGTTAGAAGATGAATATACCAATTACAAAGCTAAAGCGTTGAACTCCAATAATCGTTTGATTTTAAAGAAGTTTCCAAATAATTAATTCGCATTTTGGTAACTACTCAGGGCAACCATAAAGGATTGCCCCTACAACATTTCAGCCTAAAGTTTTTTGAAGAAAAACTTTAGGCTGAAATATTCTTATGTCGAGTGACGAAAATATTCTTATGTAGGGGCAATCCCTTGTGGTTGCCCTGAGTAGTTACTTAAAATTTAAAAAAGCCCTCTTTTATCTAATAGATAAAAGGGGGCTTTGGGGAATAGTTACAAACATTCAAGGGTAGGCAACCGCTTTAATTGAATCCTCTATTTCCAACAAAGCCTGTAATGGTTCAGGCACAGCCGTGATTGGACGACCAATCACCAAATAATCGGCACCCAACTTTAACGCTTCTACCGGTGTCATCACCCGCTTTTGATCATCCTGTAAATAACCAACCGGACGAATTCCGGGTGTAACGATCTTAAAATCTGGGCCAACGATTCGGCGTATGATGACAATCTCATGTGGTGAACACACCACCCCATCAAGACCGCAATTATAGGATAAACGAACCAAGCGTAACACATTTTCTTCTAACAGACCATGCAAGCCGACAGCATACAAATCAACGCGATTAAAGCTAGTTAAAACGGTTACAGCAACTAACAAAGGACGCTCTCGACGTTTTTCCAAAGCCTCCCTAGCCGCCAATAACATATTGCGTCCACCCAAAGCATGGACATTAATCATCCAAACACCCAAATCTGCGGCGGCTAAACAGGCGCGTGCCACTGTATTGGGTATATCATGGTATTTCAAGTCTAAAAAGACATCAAACCCTTGCTTAACCAACTTCTCAACCAATGCGGTACCACTACGAGTAAATAATTCCTTACCAATTTTAACCCGACAACGTTCACGCCCTAATTGTTTAGCAAGAGCAAGAGCGCGTTCAGGTTGTGCGAAGTCTAAAGCAATAATTAAAGGAGACATAAAAATTATTCACCATCAATACCCTGTATGGGTTTAAGCGTATTCCATTGTTGACAACTTGGACATTGCCAATGCAATTTTCTGGTTGTAAATCCACAATGGCGACATTTGTAAGCAGGCTTATTTTTCAATAATTGCGTGGTTAAATCTTTCAATAACAACAAGTGCTCACGACGAATACTCGCATTATCAGATAAGACTAAATCTAGCAAATAGTCAAGCCCGCGTACCGAAGGATGCAAATGCCTAACAATAAAATCAGCGGCCTGTTGTTCACCTTCTTGCGCCTTGATAATTTTTGCCAGCATTAACACCGGTGTTATTCCACCATAGCGTTCCAACATAAAGCGCAAATACCGGGCAAATTGATCTTCTTGCCCAATAGCCTCATAACAACTTTGCAAAGGTTCTATCACTTCAGTCAGATAATCGGGGTCCTGTCGTTCGACTCGTTGAAACGCTAAAATCGCTTCCTCCCTACTCTCTCTCTCAAGAGCCAATTGACCCTCTATCAAACTGGCACGGACACAATTTGAATCCGCTTTGAGGGCATTTTTTATCGCTTCCTGTGCCACATCATTTTGTCCGTATTGTCGGTAATCTTCAGCCAGTTCACAATAATATTGGGCAATGACACAGTGTATCTGCTTATGATCAAGCACAACCAATTGTTGCGCGATGCTGATCGCTTTATTCCAATCCTGTTCTTGCTGGTAAATCTCTAATAATTGACGTAAGGCTAAAACCTGATATGTTCCAGATATGGCCAATTCTCGAAATAAATCTTCAGCCCTATCAAGTAACCCCGCATGACGATAATCATGAGCCAGTTCAAACAAAGCTAAACTGCGCTGTTGAGGATTAAGGGTAGTTCTTGCGATGAGATTTTGATGGATGCGAATTGCTCGATTAACTTCGCCACGGCGACGGAATAAGAGACCTAAAGCTAAATGAGTTTCAACAGTATCGCTATCGACATCAATAAGTTTAATAAAGACATCAATCGCTTTATCAGGCTCTTCATTAAGCAAATAATTCAAACCCTTGAAATAGTCAGGAGATAAAAAGGATTTCCCCCGCTGTGCCACTAACCACCCAGAAGCTGCTGCAACCGGCAACAGCAACCATAACAAATAACTCATTGCATCAATATCTAAAAGGTGTTCAAGCCTAAAGTTTCAAACTTCAGGCTTGAATGAATGGTTTCGAAGTTTGAGTTTTTTGAAAAAAACTAAAACATCAAAAAGGTGAATGATGAATGTTTAATGGTGAATGGTTTGAATAATTCACCATTCACCATTCATCATTTTACCACCTCTATTAACTCTATCTCGCAATTCCTTGCCCGGTTTGAAATGGGGTACATATTTTTCAGATAGCTCAACAGGTTCTCCGGTTTTAGGGTTACGTCCATGTCGGGGTGAACGATAATGCAGAGAAAAACTACCAAAGCTACGAATTTCTATCCGCTCCCCATTTTCCAAAGATTGGGCCATTTGTTCTAAGATAGTTTTAACAGACAAATCAATCTCTTTCTGAGATAATTGAGTTTGCTTGAGTGAAAGTGCTTCAATCAATTTAGATTTTGTCATTTTTTTCAGTTACCCATTATCAATTATCAGTACGGATATATGAACCTATCCCACTATTCGTTTTCGCCGCTCAGAAATCCGATTTAAGGATTTTTTAAACCTCGTTGTCAAAAACCAAAATATTTTTACTCATTGTTCTGCATTTTTGAATAGTGGGATAGGTTCATAGACGTTCAGAAAATTCTGAGTTCGAGGTGAGTTCGAGGTTTAAGTTTTTTTAACTTTAGCCTCGAAACCCAGTTTCTTGCGGAAACTTGGTTTCTTTTATGTTTTCAAGGTTTAAGTTTTCTTCAAAAAACTTAAACCTCGAAACGAAACGAAAAGTTTCAAAAAACTTTTCGCCTCGAATTTGAAAAACGATATCAGTACGGATAACTGTCGAGGCGAAAGTTTTTTCTTTTATAGATTTTCAGAAAAATTATTTCATAAATTGAAGCATTTTTAATTTCACGCTAATAAGAAGAAAATTGAACCGCTTTGCGCCTTTGCGTGAGCAACACTAAAAAAACTTTAGCCTCAATAACTGATGTTACGCACTATGTTTTAGAAATCCGATTTTTTTAAAAATCGGATTTCTAAGCTCGAATAGAATCGCTTTGCGTCACATCAGTCAATAACTGAATTTGCTCTTCGTTGTCCATTTTTTCCTTTAACAAATCGCCAAACGTTGCTGAAGGTTCTTCTGAATGACCATAATCTTGAATCGCAGCCGCTTCTTCTTCCGAAACCAACGCCTTAATAGACAGATTTATCACACGCTTCTTACGATCAATATAAATGATCTTGGTTTCGACTTCATCACCTTCTTTTAAGAAACGACGGGCATCTTCAACACGCTCACGCGCTAATTCCTGAGAACGTAATGCACCCTCTACACCTTCTCCCAAATTAATAATAGCCTTGTGGTTATCAACTTCACCGACAACACCCTTGACGACACTACCCTTGGGATGCTCCACAACAAAATTAGAGAAGGGATCTTTATCCAATTGTTTTATACCCAGTGAAATTCTTTCACGCTCCGCATCTACGGCTAAAACAACGGCTTCAACTTCATCTCCTTTCTTATAATTATGTACAGCTTCCTCACCTGTAACATTCCAAGAAATATCAGACAAATGTACTAATCCATCAATACCGCCATCTAATCCGATGAAAATACCAAAATCGGTGATAGATTTGATATGTCCCGCCACTTTGTCATTTTTTTGATGAAGATTTGCAAACTCATCCCACGGATTAGGATTACACTGCTTGATACCCAACGAAATACGGCGACGTTCTTCATCAATGTCAAGTACCGTGACTTCAACATCATCCCCAACTTGTACCACTTTAGAAGGATGTATATTCTTATTAGTCCAGTCCATTTCTGAAACATGCACCAACCCCTCTACACCTTCTTCGATTTCTACAAAGCAACCGTAATCTGCCAGATTGGTCACTTTACCAAATAAACGTGCGCCTTCAGGGTAACGACGTGCAATATCATGCCAAGGATCCTCGCCCAATTGCTTGAGACCTAAAGAAACGCGGATACGTTCACGATCAAATTTGAGGACTTTAACTTCGATTTCACTACCAACACTGACTATTTCACTTGGATGTTTAACACGCTTCCAAGCCATATCAGTAATGTGTAACAGACCATCCACTCCACCTAAATCAACGAAGGCACCATAATCAGTGAGATTTTTAACCACACCTTTCAGTGCCATACCTTCTTGCATGGATTCTAATAAAGCATCACGTTCTTGGCTATGCTCTTGTTCAACGACAGCACGACGCGAAACAACAACATTATTGCGCCGTTTATCTAATTTAATTACCTTAAAAGGTAAAGGTTTATTTTCCAAATAGGTCGTATCACGTACCGGACGCACATCCACCAAAGAACCCGGCAAAAATGCACGGATATCATTCATGTTAACAGTAAAACCGCCTTTCACCTTTTCAGTAATAATACCGATCATGGTTTCACTGCTTTCAAATGCACGTTCAAGCACTCCCCAAGCTGCTGCCCGTTTCGCTTTTTCACGAGATAATTTGGTTTCACCAAATCCATCTTCTAAGCTATCTAATGCAACTTCGACTTCATCACCAATCTCAACTTCAACTTGACCATTCCCACCATAAAATTGTTCAATGGGAACAACACCTTCAGACTTGAGGCCAACATTGATGATGACTACATCATGACGAATATCCTCAATCTTGCCTGTAATAATACTACCAGGCTTCATCTTCTGTTCAGATTGACTTTCTGCAAATAATTCAGCAAAGCTTTCGCTCATATCAGTTATCAATTATCAGTTATCAATTATCAGTTATCAGCCTTCCCCTTATGGATGACTATTTCACTTTCAAATCAATAACGGAATAAAGTTTAAAAAACCGCAAATAAAAAATTGCGGGTTAGTTAGTGAAATTCACTCTTTTCAGCAATTAATTCACCGAAAATGAGTGACCCTAGTAAATACGAATTAATTAAGAAACGGTTTAAAATCAATTCAAGGTTCAAGTTGCTAAAAAAACTTGAACCTCGAAAGTTAAAAATGAATGTATTCCAAAGCTGTTGGACTCCAAACTTCCAAAGCGTTGGACTCCAAAACAAAATTTCAACTCTTTTTTACTTAATTCGCATTAATTAGTACATCAGTATGAAGAACCTATCCGGCCCTATTCGTTTTTGAGCTTAGAAATCCGATTTTTTGAAAGGATTTCTTAAACCGATTGCCAAAAACAAAAATATTTTTATGTTCAGCATTTTTTGAATAGGCCGGATAGGTTCAATTTTCGTTAATGCAAGAAAATTCCTCCAGATTGTACTTAAATGACCACTTTTTTTAAAATACGTTTGACCACAGTTTTAATAGAAATTCCAGTCGTATCAATAATATAAGCATCTTCTGCTGCAATCAAAGGGGCAACAGTGCGTGTGCTATCGCGTTGATCGCGTTTTCTTATCTCTGTTATAATATCAGATAATCTAGCATCTATACCGCTATCAATCAACTGCTTATAACGTCTCTCTGCGCGTTCTTCACAACTCGCCGTTAAAAATATCTTAAAAAAAGCATCAGGAAAAACCACCGTACCCATATCTCGTCCATCAGCCACTAAGCCCGGCGCTTGACAAAAAGCCCGTTGTCTCGTTAATAAAGCGTGACGCACAGCGGGTAAAGCAGCAATTTGCGATGCAGCCGCACCACAGGTTTCGCGGCGTAAATCCTGTGAAACCTCTTCTCCTTCTAAGATAACTCCCACGCTTAAATCAGGTAGAGGCTTAAAAATCATTTCTAAATGAATGGCTAGATTAACTAATGCACTTTCATTTTCTAATGAAACACGATGGCGATTTGCGGCTAAAGCGAGTACCCGATACATGGCACCACTATCAAGTGTATGCCAGCCCAAATGTTTTGCTAATCGTAAACTGATCGTTCCTTTACCCGCGCCGCTTGGACCATCTATGGTCATAACTGGGATATTTTTCATTAATCGCTAATTATCTTTGACAAATCTGGCACGGTTTCAGGTTTGCCAGCTTCCATATAGCGACTGTCCCGCCCACGCCGTGTTACGTTTTCATAAACGCCATCATCTCGTTTAACTAATTTGGTAAAACCCATATCACGTATTTCGGCATTACTTTTTGAAAGGCATAAGCCAACACGGGAAATACGTTTACGCACAGCACCTTTGCAAGTCGGGCATTCTTTCAGTGACTCATCCTGAATGGATTGCTTTAGCTCAAAGCGTTTTCCGCTTAAACAAGGTTTTCCTAAATGTTCATATTCATAAATTGGCATAAACTATACGTCAACCTCCGTTGCTTCAAACCGGACCGGTTTTTAAAACCGGTCCGGTTTCCTTGAAGACTTTATGCACCTTCCTAAAATCCTACAATTGATTAACTAATTTTATATCAATGCCTGTCTCTTGTGCTAAATTGACAAAATTTGGAAATGAAGTACTCACATTAGTACAATCTTCAATCGTAATCGCCTCTTTCGCACATAAAGCCGCCATTGTGAACGCCATTGCAACCCGGTGATCGCCGCAACTATTAACAACGCCACCCCGTATTTTGCCACCCCGTACCACCATGCCATCAGTCGTCGGTTGAGCATCTATGCCTATTGCCCGTAAGCCATCTGCCATCACTTGAATGCGATCACTTTCTTTGACTCGCAACTCCTCTGCTCCTGTGAGTACCGTTTCCCCCTTCGCACAAGCGGCAGCAATAAATATGATTGGAAATTCATCTATAGCTAACGGCACCTGATCTTGAGGAATTTTAATACCATGTAAAGCGCTAGAACGCACATGAATATCAGCAATCTGTTCACCGCCAATATTGCGCTGATTATGCAAAGTAATGTTTGCCCCCATTTGTCGCAAAATGTTTATAACACCTGTACGAGTCGGGTTAATGCCAACATGATTTAACAATAAATCGCCACCTTTAGTAATAATGGTAGCCACTATAAAAAAGGCCGCCGACGAAATATCAGCAGGAACCTCAACTGATATACCCTGTAATTTTCCACCGCCTTGCAAACAGACGCGCCGCCCTTCTCGCTTGATAGGATAACCAAAACTATGTAACATACGTTCAGTGTGATCACGAGTGGGTACAGGTTCAGTCACGCAAGTCGTGCCATTAGCATACAAACCTGCTAATAACAAACAAGATTTGATTTGGGCACTGGGTATGGGCAATGTATAATCTATTCCTTGCAAACGTTGTTTGTCCAAAATGATTAAAGGGGGCTTATCATTGTCAGAAGCCAAAACATGTGCTCCCATCGCATTCAAAGGCTCAGTGATGCGGCGCATAGGGCGACGCGACAACGATTCATCACCGCCGATTTCCACAGAAAACGTTTGCCCTGCCATAATGCCAGTTAACAATCGTATCGCTGTGCCAGAATTACCCAAATATAAAGGGGCAGAAGGGGCTTGTAATCCATGCAATCCCACACCATGTATGATCAACTGTCCGCTTGTCGTTTCTTCAATGGGTACGCCCATTTCTTTAAATGCGTCTAGCGTCGCATTGGTATCTTCAGCTTCTAAAAAGCCGTTAATCTCTGTTATACCTTTTGCCAATGCGCCTAACATGACGGCACGATGAGAAATAGATTTATCGCCGGGAACACGCAGTGTACCATTTATTTTTCCGCCCGGATTAACGATAAATTTTTGTGTAGAAAAAGTTTCCATAGAGACTTGAAATTTAAGTTTTTTAACTGATGCCTGTTCCCTTCAAGGCTAAAGTCTTTTGAAGAAAAACCTTAGCCTCGAAACTTATCGCGGGCTGTTTTGGCGCTGGTGAAAATATTTTCAATATCTTGGCTATTGCCCTTTGAAATGGCATCGGCCAGTTGACTCAGATCAAGATTAAACTGATTTAATACCTGAAGAATCGCCTCCCTATTTGCAAGACAAATGTCATGCCACATACAGGGATCACTTGATGCAATGCGAGTAAAATCCCGAAAACCGCCCGCCGCAAATCGAAAGATTTCGATTCGATCTTCCATTTTCGCTAATGTGAAAACCAAACTATACGCCAACAGATGTGGCAAATGACTGGTTGCGGCTAAAACTTCATCGTGATGTTTTACCGACATGGAAACCACATCTGCCCCTGTTTGAGTCCATAGCGTCTTCACTTTCGCATGAGCCGCTAAATTGGTTTCTGCAAGCGGAGTCAGTATGACGCGGCGATTTTCAAACAATTCAGCAAAAGAAGCCTCTACCCCGCTTTTTTCCGTGCCTGCAATAGGATGTCCAGGGACAAAACGTGAGAAATGCTGCCCTAAATGTTGTCGCGCATCAGCTACAACAGAGGCTTTTGCACTACCAACATCAGTGATAATCGCTTCTGGGGACAATGCCTCACGTATGGTAGCAAACAGGTCAGCCATACTACCCAAAGGGACTGCAACAACAACCATATCAGCGTCTTTGACGGCGCGAACTGGATCAATATCATAACGATCTATGACACCGAGATCAATAGCGTGTTGTAAATTGGCTTTATTGCGTCCACAGCCAACGACTTCACCACAGGCACCGATTCGTTTGAGAGCGCGAGCTAAAGAACCGCCAATCAAACCCACGCCGATAATGGTAAGGCGTTGAATTAACATGTTGAGGACATTTCGTATTGTTAGGTTTATTTTGTGTGTTAAAACCAAGTTTCTTGGTAACTACTCAGGGCAACCATAAAGGATTGCCCCTACCACATTTCAGCCTAAAG
>JAOZSV010000337.1 GCA_029939505.1 Thiotrichaceae bacterium
AATAACAAAGCTAAAGCGTTGTACTCCAAATAACAAAGCTAAAGCGTTGTACTCCAAATAACAAAGCTAAAGCGTTGTACTCCAAATAACAAAGCTAAAGCGTTGTACTCCATTTTCAAAAAAAAATTCAACTCTTAATTCGCATCATCTATTGCAAAACCGTAATTCATTGTGCCAATTTCAATTGGATTAACGACACTTCCAAATCTAAAGGTTTGGACTCCAAGACATTGACCTAATAAGTAGTCCTTTCATATAATGACATTTTTAACCATCGAATATCAAATTTTCTATCGGATAAAACCATGTCCAAAACCACCATTGAACCATTAATTATCCAATCGCCAGAGAATCTGGAAGAAACCCATCCACATCTCTTCAACTTATCCAAACAATTGTCGTTGCAATATGTCCATCAAGCGATGGTGCCTGAAGAAAATTTAAAATTAATAGGGCAGCAATTATGGGCTGTTCTGAATATTGATGCAGAATTTGCGGCGGCGAAAAAGGCGAATTTGCCGATTTTACCACTGGTTATTGTTGGTAATCCGTCATTGCCCTGGGAATGTTTGTCTCATCCTGATGAAGGTTTTCTGGGTAAAAATCCGAAATATACCCTTTCTCGTCAATATCCAAAGCCACAGATGAGTTCGTCCCCTTTGCAAAAAGGCCCACTAAAAGTATTGTTATTCACCTCCCAGCCCGATGATTTGGGGGCGGAAACCATGCGCTTGGATATTGAAGCGGAACAGGCTCATGTTTTGGAGGCGTTGGATAAATATTTTCATCAGGGCTTGGTTAAGATTGATACGCCAGATGATGGGCGATTTTCTCATTTGCAAGAGAAATTGCGCGATGAGGAATTTCATTTGGTCTTTTTGAGTGGGCATGGCTCGTTTGATACTGATCAGTATAGCGAGACTTATCAGAAAGCCACTGTTTGAAGGTGAGGATGGCAACGGGGTTAAAGTCACGGCGGCGGAAATTGCCCAAGCGTTTATAGGCACTTCGGTGCAATGTGTGATATTGTCGGCTTGTCAATCGGGGAAAATGGCTTCGGATGCCATTTTCCCTCGTTCTCTGATTTTCTAAAATTTATTATTTTTGGCTAAGTTAAATGTGCCAGTATAACGACCATTAACACGGTATT
Organism: Thiotrichaceae bacterium; assembly: GCA_029939505.1. Lineage (GTDB taxonomy): Bacteria > Pseudomonadota > Gammaproteobacteria > Beggiatoales > Beggiatoaceae > QNES01. The sequence continues at coordinate 1,151 of JAOZSV010000337.1, forward strand.
TATATTCTCCTTTATCTAAGGCATAAACCGGTAAGGGAATGATGTGGGTGAAAGGAACGAAACCCAATGTACAAGTGAATTCACTCGGAGGAAATTTTTCATCCCCAGTTGGGTACATCCAAATATCAAATCTTTGTTCTAATAATCGATAACTAATTTGTCCCATCACTTGACAACCACTCGTAAAGTGACCCGTTACTTTCAAGAAGACTTGGATAGGAAAGGAGTCCGTTTTGATGACTTCAACTTGATCTAAATATTGTAATTCCTTGGTTATTACGAAATCCAACAGTTGCCATTCGCCTTGTTCTGTTAGTTTGAACTTGACATTTTGATACTGGCCACCTCTTTTTAATGAATCTACAGATGGCAGCAAAAGTATACCATTTTGAAAAGTTGGATTATTATCAGTCACATTTGCTGAAAGGTCAGCATGCACTGATAGATTTACCATTGACAATAAAGCCACTATAAAAACAGCTTTAAGTGTTCTACTGCTTACTCTCATTTGTTTATTCCTGATTTTTAGAGTTTGTAATTAGTCAGGCAAGGTGAGCAATTGGTTGCACACCCTACCCTACTTAACCACCTACCACTGTTGCCATATAAACCTAGATGTTGCACCAGTCAGAGGGGTTCCATCAGTATCAGTTACAGTATTTAACGCTCCGGTATTTCTTAGAGCTGTATATAAAACGTTAGTGGGTGTTGTATTACACAATGTTCATGCCACTTGACATGCAATTGCAAAAATACCTGCTACATAAGGTGCTGCAAAGGAAGTGCCACTATCAGTTACCGGGGTTCCATTCATTCCCATTAATAAAAGGTTCGCCCCAGGAGCAAAAGTAGAGATGTTCCAACCGGTTCTAGAAAAACTGGCTCTTGCATCTACTGGAGGAGTCATCCCGAATCTAGTACGATTAGTTGCGCCAACTACAAACGATTCTGGGATATTCGCTGGTGAAAAATTAGCAGTATCGCAATCATCATTACCAGCAGCGACAACGACAATTATCCCTGCATTATGAGCATCTATAATCGCATTTTCTAAAGTGGTGCGAGAAATAGCCGGAGTGCATACTCTACCTGGATTCTCAAGCCCATGACTCCAATTAACAATAGTTCCGGCAGGTGCATTAGCTGCTAACCAGTTAAATGCTAATACTGAAGTAGCTATAGTAGCATTTCCAGTACAACCAATGGTTATTTTTGCCATGATTAAGGTTGCACCTTTTGCCACACCATAAGTATTTCCTGCAGCAGCACTACTAACCCTGCTTCCATGGCCGTGACAATCATTCCCTGTACCACCATTAACGTCCCATAACACTGTAGCACGAGTTCCAAATTCAGCTATTACGTTAGGGTTCGTTACATTTAAGCCACTATCCAATATATAAATAGTACTCCCCGCACCTGTACCTGGTGTCCTATCATAATTATACGCATTATCTAAATTTACTGTTAGCGAATCAATTCTGTCTAATCCCCAACCAGGATTAGTTTGAGTTATAAGCGATGTTGTCGTTGTCATGTCTTGCTCTATATGAAGCACTCGTTTATCACGACTCAATCGATGTGCCTCTTTCGCACTCATTTTCACATGAATTGCATTTATCGCATCAAAGATTGCTATCACTTCTCCATTAAGGCCGATTTCTTCAGCTATTTCTTGTCTGCTTTGCCCGGTAGTATGTTCCCCAAAAGGAATATTGATTTCACCTCTTTTGGCTTTGGCTGCTATTGCCTGATCTAGAGGTTCAACGATAGGTAAAGAACCTTTTGCTGGCTCTTTGAAGGTCACTAGATACGAATCTTTTATGAATTGGCTACCTAAATTTTCCGTATCCGTTTGTAGATCAGCATATAGATCAGCATATACTGATATATATGCATGTACTGATATGCTGGTAATTGACAATAAAGCCGTTACTAAGATGACTTTAATTGTCCTACTACTTTCTTTCATTTGTTTACGCCTGATGTTTAAAAATAAAGTACAATTAAAGGGGCCAGGCTCGAATTAAATTATAATTTAATTCGAGCTTGGCCCCTTTTCCCTTTTGGGCGTGATTGCTAATCCATAATTAAATCAAATAATTACAAATTTTACCCTACCGAAATGACCAAAACAGGTCATATCAGCACCCCTACAATTTGTCGGTCAAACTCATCAGGCTTTCTGAAACAAGCCCTAAAAGCGGCCACCCAACATCGCTTGAAACTTAGGGAGTGTTTCAATTTCGAGGTTTTAGTTTTTCGTAAAAAAACTAAAACCTCGAAAACAGTGCAATCTGATAACTCAATTAAAACTTTAGACCCCAAATTAGAACATTTTGCGAAGATAAAGATTAAATATTTTTTGACATTTTTTTTATTATCAAAATGGATAGAGGCGATTTTAAAGGCGAAGACCGATATAAAAAATTTTTAAGGCTCATTGATAAAAAATTTAAATGGCCATTTTTAGTTATTGTTAATTATTATTCTAATTTTTAATTTATAATTAAATTAGGAAGATGATCAAGTTTTCGTAGGGTGGGCAACGTCTTTTTGGTGCAGCGGCCTCTCTCAATTTCGCCGTTGCACGAAAAGGACCTTGCCCACCTATTACCACTACAAGGATTGTATATAAACAAGGATAAGTCAAATTGTACCACCGCTCAAATTCAAACGATTTATCCCTGTTTATATACAATCCTTGTAGTTATTGTTTGGGAGAATGAAAAAAACTTGATGATTGATATCCAACAAAGTCGTAGAAATTGAGAGATGGCGTTGCACGAAAAGTATGGTAGGTGGGTTAGCTTATCAAGCGTCGCGTGATAACGTAACCCGACATTTACCTAATAAATCGCCATGCCATTAAGTTAAGGAATATTTATTGGAATCCATTCGAGGTTTGAGTTTTTCTTCAAAAAACTCAAACCTCGAATCCTTCAGATTTGGATTATTTCGCTTAAATATCAAACACTTCCAAATCGAAAGGTTTGGACTCCACTTCCAAATCGAAAGGTTTGGACTCCACTTCCAAATCTGAAGGTTTGGACTCCACTTCCAAATCTGA
>JAOZSV010000126.1 GCA_029939505.1 Thiotrichaceae bacterium
GCCAATGGCAGTACAAGTTCTGGTTCTCAAACCATCACGTTCCACTATAATAGCGAATGTTCTGGTGGTGGCGGCAGTGGCAACAGTAGCAACAGTGGCGGTGGTGGCTACGGTGGCTACGGTGGCTACGGCGGCTATGGCGGTGGCAGCGGCGGTTATAGTGCTGGCCCTACCCCTCTGAGTGGGGGTGGTAATGGTTGTCGGCCCACCCCGGACAGAAATAACCCGTGTAGCAGTGATTCCAATCAGGATCAAAATCAGCCTGTGGGGAGTTCGATCAATCTCGCGCAACGGGAATTCAATGATCACGTTGTCGATCTGCGTGTGAAAGTGCCGGGTGGTGTCATCTCAATTTCCCGCCATTTTTATGAGAATGCTTGGCACTGGTATCCGATTGCGAGTCGCTTAAAAGGAGTTTATGAACAGTCTTGGGCGGCCGTTGCGCGAGGGATCGTGGTCATGAATGGTTCGAGAACGGTACGTGGTCAGGGTTCCGCGATATACCAGATTCCCCCTTTAGTTTTAGTGGGAATTGAGAAAGAAGGCCTCATCTATCGATTTTCGGATTTTATCGGCGAACGGAAAATGCTATTTGTCAAAGACAGTGCCAAAATCGTCGAAGTAGAAAATGGCTGGAGATGGCAAAACACGGCTGGCCAGTGGGCAGAATATGATTTAGCGGGGCATTTACTCGCCTTTGGCAATCGCCCTGGTACCATCGGAAAGCTGTTATATCAGGACAATGATCCGAGCAAAACCGTGATTGGTGTGGCAGATCGTAATGATAAGCAGGTAATCTGGGCAGACGGTATCTCCGTTCGTGATGAATCAAATCGTCGCGTGGCATATCATTATAGTGGTCGTGATCTCATAAAAGTGGTTGATGTGCTTGGACAGGAGACACATTATGGCTATCAACTCCGGGAGGTCGATCCGAGTTCCGGCGAATTTTATTCTGATCTGAAGGTTCTAAGCAACCGAAGAAGTGGCAATGTGATGCCAGTACAACCTAAAATCAAAAAGAGTTTTCTGATCTCCAAACGCGAACCGACTGGTCGTCTCACGCAAATTCAATATGATGACTTTAATTATCCTCATACCGTGACTGATGCTTCAGGTAACGGGTTTGTCTTTAATTATGAGTATCATTTTGCTCGGAAAGAATACTACCGCCGCGTGATCACGCCCTCAGACATGGTCAAGGAAGTGTGGTCTAATAAGGATGGGGAAACCACGCAAGTCAATATTAATGGCCGAACCGTAAAAACGCTTGACAAAAACAAAGAGGAACGCACTTTAAAAATCACGGATGAAAAGGGCAATATCACCGAAAAACGGTTTGATGAGTGGGATAATCTGCTTGAAGTGATTTATCCAGATACCACCCGCGAGTCATATCGCTATGAATCTCGTTTCCATCGGCCCATTCGTTTTGTGGATCGGCGTGGTTATGTGACCACATACTTATATGATGAGTATGGGAATTTGTTGCAGGAAACCGAAGCAGTAGGTACCCCGGCTGAAAGAGTCACCACGTTGACTTATGATGATCAGCATCAGGTTTTGACGATCACACAAAATGCGGATGCGAACACCGAAGCCACCACAATCCGCTTCAGTTATGATTCCAATGGCAATATTGCGTCTCTGACGGATGCTTTGGGTTATCGTTTAGAAATTCTGCAATATGATGTCGCAGGCAATCCTTTGGAAATCAAGGATTACCGGGGTTTTAGCTGGCATTACCGTTATGATGCGAAGGAACAGCTTAAATCGGTGACGAATCCGCTGGGCGAGACGCAAACGTATGAATACAATAATGCTGGTAATCTCTCGGCGGTGGTTGATCAGGGCAAAAATCGTTGGACATTGCTTTATAACTTACATGACAAGTTAGCCAAGGTCATTGATCCGTTAGGGCATGAAAATCAACGGCTTTACAATTCGGATCAAAGGCTTATTAAAGCCACTGACGAAGAAGGTCACAGCTACTCTTCTGTCTATGACAATGAGGGGCGTTTAATTCGTTTAATTGATGGTGCGGGCAATGAAATTGTACATCATTATGATAAAACGTTGGCCAGTCATGTCAGTTCCAAGGTGCCGGTGAGGATTGAGTACCCCACCTACAATCAACGTCTGTACTATGACAAGTCACTCCAGTTGCTCAAAATCACGGAGATTATTGACGGAAATACCAGTCATTCAATCCATTATGAATATGATGCCGCCGGGAATGTCGTTTCTTTGAGAGAGGAATCTCGTACCACACAGGTTGAGTATGATGCTTTAGATCGGCCAATCAAATTGATAGACGCGACGGGTGGCGTGACACAGTATCGCTATGATGATCGTTCTAACGTGATCGCGATTCAAGATGCGAATCAGGGCATCACTCGTTATGAGTATGACAAGAACGATAATTTGCTCAAAGTGATCCGCCCAAATCAGGAGGTCACGCAATACGAGTATGATGCCGCCGATAATCAAACGGCCCGGTTTTCTCCCGATGGCCAAAAAGTCGCTTATCAATATGATGCCCTTTCTCGTTTGACGCAGGTTGATTATTATGCAGCGAGTGCTCATCACACGCCTGTGAAAACCGTCCGTTTCACGTATGATGTGGTGGGTAATTTACGGTCATACTCTGATGGCACCACAGCGGCAACTTATACTTATGATGCTTTAGGGAGACAATTAAGCAAAACGGTCAATTACGGGCCGTTTAGTTTGAGTTACGCCTACGAATATTACGCCAACGGTTTGAAGAAGTCTTTTACTGACCCGTCAGGCGTTAAAATCACCTACTCGTATGATAACAATAATCGTTTGAGTGCCATTGACATTCCTTCTGTCGGGCAGGTGACTTACAACACTTATCAGTGGAATAGTGTCTCCAAAATGACGTTGCCCGGTGGCAGTCAAATTGATTTGGCTTATGATCCGTTGATGCGTTTAACCTCTCAGGTGGTGACTGCGCCACTGCAAAACGTGTTGATGGATTATAAGTATGAGTACTCGCCGGTGGGCAACATTACGAAAAAGGTCACAGAGCAGGGTGAATACATTTATGAGTATGACAAGTTAGAACGCTTAATCAAGGCGATCAATCCCGTATTTGATGACGAAAACTATACTTATGATGCGCTGGGAAATCGTTTAACCGCGAGCAATGTAGCCGAAGGTGGTAGCTATGATGCCAATAATGCCCTGCTCAGTTATGATGGTGCGGCCTTTGAGTATCTGAACCATAACCTGGTGAAAAAAACCAAAGGCAATCAAGTTACTCATTATGGCTATAATGTTGAAAACCAATTGGCACAGGTGAAAGAGGGTGATAGCAATACGCTCGCCCAGTATGCTTATGATCCTTTTGGCCGCCGTTTGTTCAAAGAAGTCGAGGGGGTTAAAACTTACTTCTTGTACACTGACGAAGGGCTAGTCGGGGAATATGATGAAAATGGTGTAGAAATAAAGGGTTATGGTTATAACCCCGATTCTGGGTGGACAACCGATCCATTGTTCCAGAAAACGAGCGGCAGTTATTATTGGTACCAAAATGACCAACTCGGCACCCCACAAAAACTCACTGATTCAAGTGGCAATGTGGTTTGGGAGGCTTCCTACCAGACGTTTGGCGAGGCCCAAGTCGAAACCGCTTTGATAGATAACAATCTGCGTTTCCCTGGCCAATATTTTGATTCAGAAACGGAGTTGCATTACAACTACTTACGGGATTATGACCCTGCCACGGGCCGCTATCTGCAATTTGATCCGATAGGCTTGGGTGGTGGATTGAATGGCTACGCTTATGTTGAGAGTAATCCGGTGAACTTATCGGATCCCACGGGTGAAGTGGCACCGCTCGTATGGGGAGGCGTACAATACGCGAAATGTATTGCCAGTTGCGCGGCTATCAATGTGGTAGCGGATAAAATGGGTGGTATGGCTTGTGGTTTCTATGAAGGTAATTGTTGGACATCGTGTATGAACCCCTTCAATTGGTTCCGACGTGGTCCGAAACTAGGCAAGCCTCGGAACAAATCCCCCAAACCAGGCGCTTGCCAGCTAAACAGTTTCCCAGCCGGAACATTGGTTCTCACCGAAGAAGGTCTCAAACCGATTGAAGAAATCAAAATCGGTGAAAAAGTCCTCTCAATGGACGAAAACACGGAAACGACCAGCTACCAGCCCGTGACGGATTTGATTCAAAGTGAGCAACCATATCGCCTGATTGAGATAACGCTAAACTCTGGCAAATCCATAGAAGCCACCGTTGAACATCCCTTCTATATTAAGGGCAAAGGCTGGAATCCGGCCAGCACCCTGAAAGTTGGGCAGGTTTTGCTATTGCACAATGGCACGACGGTTGTTGTTGAAGAAGTCGATACCCGTGTTCGCACTGAAAAGGTGTATAATCTTACGGTTGCCAATACCCATAACTACTTCGTTGGTAGGGATGGGGTGTTGGTGCATAATGTAAAAATGGAAGATTGTATTACTTTGTGGAAAGCACCTGCTAGAGGAAGGACAGGTGTAGCTGATGAAGTTGTTAATGGGTACGATCCTGATCGATATCCTGATGATGGCCCCTTTTTCAGCACGACGAGAAGCGTAGCTGAAGGATATCAATATAATTATCAAAATGGTTTGCAGGAAATCAAGATGCCAAAATATGAGTATGATAACCTATTGAATAAGAAAGTGATATGTGTGGATGGGTATGAAGCAGATTCTGTGCATGTACCGTCGAAAAACTTAGGTAAATTTAATCAAGCAATACAAAAAGGGCCACGGAATGTTTACCATCATGAGAACTGCAAGTAGCCTTTAAATGGTTTGTTAACTATTAGAGTTGATACTGATTTAACACAAATCATTTTATAGAATTTTTATTTATAATCTTTATAAAATCAAGAACTTAAGTTTAATCGGTATAATGTCTATTAAGTACGGAATGAATCGACGGTATCAATCTTAAACGGTGCGTTATGTATAAATCGTATTTATTTTTACCGCCTATTGATTGATATTGATACTGTACCCTCATGGGTGTTCAAGGTTTATAACCCTTGTATTAAAGCAAAATTTTGGAAAAGAAGTGTTATTCCAAAGCCGCATAAATATGGTGTTCTGTACGCCATAATATCATTTATTAAGTCGGTTTAATTTTGATTCTAACGCTGCGAGCCATGGAAAGCCGATAGGCGAAGGCGAGTAGTCTCTGGTAGCCAGAGCACTTTTTTTGAAAAGTGCAAGCTGGCGTAGAGCCATTGAGGTAGCTGGGCTTCGTTCCTTTTGGGAACGAAGACAGCGGACGCAGGGCGGCCAGAGCATTACAGCCTGGCGCGGTGGTCAAAGAGCTGGCAGGGAAGCCATTTTTGCAAGTTCTTTTACCCGCGCCAATCCACCATTTTGAATTCAAGTTTTATTGATTATAACTTATGGTTCGGTGATTTCAAACGAAGAATTCAAGAATTGAAAAAATGGGTCATAATGACTGACGTTTCGCCTTTGAGATTTAAAAGAAGAGTATAAACATTTTCTTCATCAATAACAATCACTTATATTTTTACCTGTTCAGTCATCAAAGACTGACTTTTTTTAGGGTTAATCGGGAACACAAAAATCGGAAATTGGAAATCTCACGCAAAACGATTACCTTTTCCCTGATTTTTCCCCATTTCAAAATGGGCGAAGAGAACTCAGTTTTTATAACTCTTTGAATTGAAATCAGAAATTGACATTCTGATTGTCTTCAAAAAATGGCCGAACGATGAGTTATAAATCAGTATTTTGAAAAAACAAGACTCCCTATGATTGTACCATATAGAAATAGGCAAAGAGTTTTGAAGTGATAATTTTATTTGAGAAATCGTTTAGGTTCAATTAGCTCGAAACATTAACCATACTGAGTTCCAAAGCATGATTAAAGAAAAACAGGTAGTAGAAGCTAAAGTTGTTTGTATCGAAGCATACGGAGTCTATTTGGATTACCAAGGCGAGGAAATTCTCGTTTTGATTCCTGAATTGTCTTGGAAACCAATACAACATCCTAGTGAAATCGTTCAACTTGATGAGAGAGTTAGGGTTTATATCATCAAATATAATTATGACACTCAAAAATTTGTTGGTTCTGTCAAAATTTTAGATCAAGAGTCAAACCCCTACTATAAATTAATACGTTTTGGAATAGGAACTGAAGTTAAAGCGAAGATAAAAGGCATCTATGGTGATGAAGCCACTGTGATTTTACCTTTTAATATCTGGGAGCCTGTTTCTAAAACCATTCTGCCTGATAACATTAATCCTGGTGATGAAATAAAAATTATCATTCAAGAGGTAGATGCTGATAAAAAAAGAGTGAAATTCAAACCAGCGTAGCCAGGTGGGGTGGGCAAATAAAATGAATGATGGGCAAACAAAAACTGGCATTATCAAATCAATTGGTTTGTGTGGAAAAAAATAGGGGACAGACCACATTTTATCTCAGTCCATTATGAATATGATGCGGCCGGGAATGTCGTTTCTTTGAGAGATGAATCCCGTACCACACAGAATTAAGAAATAATAGGGGACAGACCACATTTAATGCGAAAATAAATGTGGTCTGTCCCCTATTTTCCTAGCGGGAATATGACACCAGAGGAAAAAGCTCTGGGTTTCCCAAGAAATACGTTAGAAACTCATACTGAAGCAAGAGCCGTTAAGGAAGTCAAGTTAAAGACAGGACAGAGTATGGTGATAACTGGACAAAGGCCCCCTTGCAATTCTTGTAAAGGAAAGATGAATAAAGCCTCAAAGGATAGTGGAGCCACCATTATATATCAGTGGCGTGAATGTAATAAGACTAACAGGTGGAAAGCTAATTCTCGCAAGAGGCGGTAAAAAGTTGTGTTCACCTAAATAGTGTCCATCCGGAAACGGCTTTAAAAATCCCAAAGCTGAAGCGTTGAACTCCAGACAACGGGCCTCTTGAAGTCCAAAGTTTTCGCTTTGCAAAATCAATGGGGTCAGACTCGATTGATTGCGGATAACACTACTGAATCTTATAGCTATGAATATAGCCAGGTAGGGTGGGCAACGTGGTTGCCCACCACTTTTTTATAGCGTTTCCCGTTTGAATAAACAACATACTTTGACTTAAATTGATGTTGAACGACATAAAATGTCGTTTACTAAATTGGGAAATAAATCAATCGAGTCTGACCCCATTGATTATTGTGAAAAAAACCAAAGGCAATCAAGTTACTCATTATGGCTATAATGTTGAAAACCAATTGGCACAGGTGAAAGAGGGTGATAGCAATACGCTCGCCCAGTATGCTTATGATCCTTTTGGCCGCCGTTTGTTCAAAGAAGTCGAGGGGGTTAAAACTTACTTCTTGTACACTGACGAAGGGCTAGTCGGGGAATATGATGAAAATGGTGTAGAAATAAAGGGTTATGGTTATAACCCCGATTCTGGGTGGACAACCGATCCATTGTTCCAGAAAACGAGCGGCAGTTATTATTGGTACCAAAATGACCAACTCGGCACCCCACAAAAACTCACTGATTCAAGTGGCAATGTGGTTTGGGAGGCTTCCTACCAGACGTTTGGCGAGGCCCAAGTCGAAACCGCTTTGATAGATAACAATCTGCGTTTCCCTGGCCAATATTTTGATTCAGAAACGGAGTTGCATTACAACTACTTACGGGATTATGACCCTGCCACGGGCCGCTATCTGCAATTTGATCCGATAGGCTTGGGTGGTGGATTGAATGGCTACGCTTATGTTGAGAGTAATCCGGTGAACTTATCGGATCCCACGGGTGAAGTGGCACCGCTCGTATGGGGAGGCGTACAATACGCGAAATGTATTGCCAGTTGCGCGGCTATCAATGTGGTAGCGGATAAAATGGGTGGTATGGCTTGTGGTTTCTATGAAGGTAATTGTTGGACATCCTGTCTCAACCCCTTCAATTGGTTCCGACGTGGTCCGAAGCTAGGCAAGCCTCGGAACAAGTCCCCCAAACCAGGCGCTTGCCAGCTAAACAGTTTCCCAGCCGGAACATTGGTTCTCACCGAAGAAGGTCTCAAACCGATTGAAGAAATCAAAATCGGTGAAAAAGTCCTCTCAATGGATGAAAACACGGAAACGACCAGCTACCAGCCCGTGACGGACTTGATTCAAAGTGAGCAACCATATCGCCTGATTGAGATAACGCTAGACTCTGGCAAATCCATTGAAGCCACCGCCGAACATCCCTTCTATATTAAGGGCAAAGGCTGGAATCCGGCCAGTACCTTGAAAATCGGGCAGGTTTTAGAACTGCACAATGGCACGACGGTTGTTGTTGAAGAAATCGATACCCGTGTTCGCCGTGAGACGGTGTATAACCTGACTGTTGCCAATACCCATAACTACTTTGTTGGTGGGGATGGGGTATTGGTGCATAATTCACTAATATCTGACGCAGAAACACTAAAAACTGGTGGTAACAACACAACAATTAATGTAAAAACAAAAGCCGAAGCTGATGCTTTGCTCAAAGAAGCATTTCCAGATTATCAAAAGGTAAGGGGTGTTGGTCCTCAAGACCCTAGTGGTTTAAGAAAAAAATGTAAAATGGAGAGATTCAAAGAAGGTGGTGCCTATCATAAGGACTACTATGTTGATCCAGCCACAGGATGCGTTAGTGGACACGAACCAGAAAACGATCATGGTGAATGTCCTCATATTAATATCAAGCGAAAAGATCGCAAAAAAGTCCTTATTAATATTACGGGAGGGTAACTGCTCAATATTTATAGGAACAACCCCAAAAAAACGCCCCCTCCAAAGGATAGCTTTATTCACGAAATAGCTGGCACTTGTTTTATAGTGAAATGTGTTTGAACAACGTTACCTTCTACGCATCCAATCGTGTTTTTTCGTTCTTTTTGCCTTTGCAATAAGTATTTGTTTTGCGCCGGTAACAAGAGATTTTTCTTTGATTTTTCTTTGTCAATATCTGTTAAATGCTTCCAGATGATTGGCATGAACATCTTAATAAACTCTATAGCTGTTCAGATAAATACTAAATCACTGAAATATTTAGAACTTTACTGAAATATTTAGAACTTTTTAGTATAAAATGTCATTATATTGCTAAGTTATTGATATTAAAGCAGTTCATGCTTTCTCTAAGTCATTGAAATCATTTCATTTTTCAAATATTTATCTGACAGACTATATTAGATTTTGTTTCTGGATGTGCTTGGTGGGGTGCTTGATATTTTGGCCGTTTTTGGCTCATTGATTGAGTTTGAAAACCCTTGTTCTTCGGTCGGAGACACCTTTTTTAAGGATGGTTTTTGGGACGGCTGGGCTTCACAAAACGGTTTGCTATTGCATAATGATCTGCAATAATTCTTGAGAAGTTACTACAGGAGGTTAATATGGAATGGGTATTATCAATGATTAAGTCAGGCAAACAACTTGGAAAAAGATTCTCATACGAAAAAAATAGTAAGACTTATTGGTCCTCAGTAGGTATTCAAAAGCACGATGGGTTTTATAAGGTTTACATTGATGAAATTGAAGAATCTCAAATGGCTGCCGAAAATTATGAAAAAGATGAACTGATGAAATTTTCAGATATTGAAGAGGCTATGAATTATCTTGAGAAAGAGACAATTTTAAAGTTAGCTGATTTAAAACCTTGTAAAGGTAGGAAAATATTTAATCCCAACTTTTGAAACGTATGGGTACTTACTCATGTGATTTGGAGCGTATCAAGGATTAGTTTCAAACAAAATGGTAATGAGGAGAAACCAAGATTCTTTCTTAAAAAATTGGTTTCTTTAAGTTGCCACCAGTTAAGAGGATTGCTGTTGAGATGGAATTTTATATTCAGTTTATAGAGGAAAAGGCGTTAATTGAGGATGATTTGGTCAATATTGGTCAAATAGTCATTGGTAACTTTAAAGAGACATTTCATTCTTCTCTATCATATTGGACAACTGAAAATTATCTTGAACAATGGATGAATGGAGCATTACGGATCATAAACGGATATAAACGATCTTGCTTAGTAATTTCTATGTATGACCCAAAAACGGCTAACTTTATTTTTTTATGGGATTTATATCGAATAGGAGAAGTCGTATATATACAAAACCGTATTTTATTCACTGATGATATCAATGGTAATTTTACAGAAACAAAAATTTATGATTATATACCTAAACGTTTGACTCATGACGAAGAAGGGCAACGGTTCTCTGAGTGGACTACAAATGTTGGTTCAATTATTAATTTTTTCAGTAGGTATAGCAATTGTTGACGACAACACTCACTATTCAAGCCGTTACCAATATGATGCGGGTGGCAATCTGACAAGTTATACTGAGTAAAGAAATCAAGCTTGAAGTGGCATTTGAGCACAGTGACAGCTGTTTGAACTGAATAAATAGGGTCAGAGTAAAAAAATTATTTTTTACTCAATTTGTTGTTAATATTTATTTGTTACTCCTTTGACAAAATTTAATTCTGACTCCATCATTTCTTTCTAATACCCTCCAATACTTCTGAAATACTGAAATAACCTTAGCTTGTGGCTGGTTACTTGGTACGACTGTCCTTCTGACCCCAAAGGATACCATTAATCCAAACTCAAAACAAAAATCAATGGGGTCAGACTCGATTGATGTCGGATAACACGACTGAATCTTATAGCTATGAATATAGCCAGGTAGGGTGGGCAACGTGGGTGCAACGGCACTTTTTTATAGCGTTTCCCGTTTGAATAAACAACATACTTTGACTTAAATTGATGTTGTTGCAGCTAATAGATATGGAATAGCATTTTCATGGAAACTTTGGCGTGGATGTGACAGTATATGCGATAGTTGTCCTGAAAATCCTTTATAATTAATGTGACGCACAATGTTAAGAGTGAACACATCATGTAGAAGGGCGAACGTGTCGGTTCGCCCCTATATTTATTCTTTCCTTAAATCTTTTGCTCTTATGTCTGTTTTAAGTTGAAGGATTGTATAATAATTTTATTGATTGAATTTTCGTTCATCAATTAATTGACTATTGTGAATTAACTTTTAGAGATTTTGTGAGAATTTATGAATAAAAATCAAGTGATTTTTTATTTACTTATTTTTATATTATATTTACTTTTTGGACAAAGCTATATTGCAGTGCTTCCATCTACAAAAAAATGTGTTAGGAATGAAATCAGGCTGCTATTTTATACTTTAGAAATTGGTGATTCTAAAAAAGAGATTAGACAAAAAATCGACTCATTAAACTTAAGTCACCTTCATTATTTAGAAGACTCTATGGTTATCCTTTCTCCGTTTGAATGGGGGATAAAAAATTGGATCATTTGTCTTAATATAGTTGATGAAAAGTTAAGTGGTTTAATGATTCGTACAACTGATGAGAATAGCGAGCATCCAAAGAGCGCGCCTCCTGATAAAGGGAATATTTGTGAAGAATGGAAAACGGATGAAATCTTTGAAGTAGACTAAACCATGGAAAAATGAAACAGAGACGCTCAAATTGAGTTTCCGTGCGGAAGATGACTTAGTAAATCGTAGGGTGGGTAGAGCGACAGCGAAACCCACCTTTTTCTACTACACAAAATGGTGGGTTTCGCTACCCACCCTACACTTCAATGCCATTAAGTTAAGGGCAAACACTTAGGTCTGCTCCTACAAATCCCGCGTATTCTCTGGTTAATTCACGATCCAGATAGAGGCATTGACAAATCGGCGAGTAACAGCAAGGAAAGCAGGGTAACAAAAAAAGAGATAATATCAACACGATATTACTCTGACCCCACTTTTACGGTTTAAAAACGAACCACCACTAGTTCGCTGTAAGTGGCTAGAAAAGCAAGCTGAAGAGGCTAAGTATTCTATGAGCAGAATTATAGCACAGGCAAAAAAATGGGGTTGTAAGGGATCACGTCACTTTAAGGGTGGCAAAAGACGTTAATGAGGTTAATTGCTATGATCGATGATAAAGACCCATCAAACTCAACACTACACTTTATCTTGTGGCAAGCTTTAAAAAGCTATTCAACAGATGAGCTAATTGTTTTTCTTAAAGATAGTGATTATATAGTTCGTACAGCGGTAGCAAAGGAACTTCATATACGTGGTTCGCCTGAAATCTTTGAGGAAGCACAACATTTTTTCTCAGATGAGAAAGACTGCGTTAGAGAAATTGGGGCTTTTTTATTGGGACAGTTAGGTACACCGACTTTCCCTTATCGGGAAAAATCAATACCGATTCTTGTCGATCTGTTAGAGAAAGATAATTCATTTGAAGTGAGAAGTGCCGCCGCAGCGGCCTTGGGGCACCTGGGTTCAGAACGTCCAATTGAAGATGAAGCGGTTTGTACATCATTGCTAAATAGAGCAACGGATACTTCCGCAGACGTTCGTGCTTGTGTAGCCTATGCTCTCAGTTCATTGAAATACTCGACAAGAATTGAGCAAACTCTGTACCAACTTTGTTCAGACGAAAACGAAGAAGTACGGGAATGGGCAACGGTTAGTTTAGAGATATTTTCTGAGGAGAACGAGCGTGTTTCAAGCACACCCAATTCAAGACGATTATCTTAAAGCATTACGCAGTATATGGTCAGATATTGATCTTGAACAGTATGCAGCACAAGTATCGAAGCGTTACGGTGTGTTGGATTTATCGATCCTTGCGTCACGAGAGCGAGACGACAATATCCCTATTCTTCTAAAAGAGGTCTTTGTAGAACCGTTTGTGAATCAGACAAAAACAGAACCCGTTTTGAAGGCTTTATCTAAAAAAAACCGTAAGCGCGTAATGGTGCTGGGTAATCCTGGTTCCGGAAAATCAACCTTGGCACGTTATCTATTGCTAAGCCTCTTAAATCCATCGCATGATGCGACAGGTCAACTGCCAGCTTGGTTGGGAAGATTCAAAGGTCATTTGCCCCTATTGATAGAACTACGTCATTATAGAGAATACGTGGGAGGTAATCAGAGTGTGGGTTTGCTAGAGTATTTTCACCACTTGTTGTTCAAAGCGCAAGGTAGCCACCTCAATCTGTTAAAATTTAAAGAACAACTTAAAGTTTGTCCTTCTTTAATTATTTTTGACGGTTTGAATGAAATTGCTCCCTGCAAACGAGAAGAAGTGACTCAGGAAATTATCCGCTTTGCAAAAAAATATAGTCTAGCACGAATCGTGGTCACTTCTCGAATTGTCGGCTATCAAGGGTACGCTTTTCAAAGCGCTAATTTCCAAGAATATACCTTGCAAGATTTACAACCAGAACAAATCAAGACCTTTGCCCAAGGTTGGTTCAATCTCATTTTTGCTAATCAACCTGATGAAGTGGCCTTTCACTATCAAAGGATTGCTAAGGCTTTGCAACATTCTCCAACCGTTTGTCAACTGGCGGGTAATCCCTTATTGCTCACCATGATGGTGAGTATTGCTAAACATCAGGAATTACCAAGGGAACGTGTCAAACTTTATGAGCATGCCAGCAAGGTTTTGTGCCATCATTGGGAAATTGAGCACTCCCAAGAAACACTGAGCGACTTGATGTTGGAAGATGATAAATTAGCATTACTGCGCCATATTGCTTGGCGGATGCAAGCCATACAGCAAGAACTAAAAGCTAATACGATTAAATTAGACGATTTGCAAGGTGAAATTGAAGATTATCTACAAACACGTTGTCCAGACTTACCTAGTGTTAAGGTAACGAATATTGCTCATGGCATGATTGAGCAATTGTCCGAGCACAAGTTGATATTCTGTCAGTACGATGAGCAAAGCTATCAATTTGTGCATCAAATATTGCTGGAATATTTCTGTGCGACTGAAATTGTTGACCGCCTTCGTCCAAGTGCTAAAGAAAAACTGACCTTTGAAAAACTTAAAACGGAGATTTTTCTGACTCATTATACTGATGACACTTGGCATGAAGTACTACGATTCCTTTGCGGGTTGGTCGAACCGCAACTTGCTGGGGAGTTGATAAATGCAATTGTCCCCGCGAGAAAAGAATCAATGGGGTCAGACTCGATTGATTGCGGATAACACGACTGAATCTTATAGCTATGAATATAGCCAGGTAGGGTGGGCAACGTGGGTGCAACGGCACTTTTTTATAGCGTTTCCCGTTTGAATAAACAACATACTTTGACTTAAATTGATGTTGAACGACATAAAACCGAATCAATGGGGTCAGACTCGATTGATTGCGGATAACACGACTGAATCTTATAGCTATGAATATAGCCAGGTAGGGTGGGCAAC
>JAOZSV010000127.1 GCA_029939505.1 Thiotrichaceae bacterium
AAACGATATTTAAGAAATCCGATTTTTGAAAAAAAATCGGATTTCTAAACGGCAAAACGATATTTAAGAAATCCGATTTTTGAAAAAATCGGATTTCTAAGATCGAATAGAATCGCTTTGCGTAACATCAGTTAATAATTCACCATTCATAATTCACCATTCATCATTTTTATGACTAAAAATCGTACCACACTGCCAATAGGTTATCAATTACAAAAGTACCGCATCGAATCCATTCTTGGGCAGAATAGTTTTAGCATTACTTACCTTGCTCAAAACCCAAAAATCAATTTCAAAGTTGCGATTAAAGAATATTTTCCAGATGAATTGGCTATCCGAGAACAGAATTATCGCATTCAGCCAAAATCTCAACAAGATGAAGATAATTTTAATTGGGGTTTAAAACAATTTATCAAAGAAGGGCAAATACTTGCAACTGTTCTACATCCTAACATTGTGCGTGTATTATCTTATTTTGAAATACATCATACCGCCTACATTGTTATGGAATATGAACAAGGGCAAAGTCTGTCACATTTCTTAAAAAAGGGTAAAGCGATCAGTGAAACGAAAATAATGGCTTTTCTGCCACCGCTATTATCCGCTTTACAAACGATACATGAAGCCGGGCTCATGCACCAAGACATTAAGCCAGATAATATCTACTTACGTCGTAAAGATCGCACCCCCATTTTACTTGATTTTGGAATGGCACGCTATGCCTTAGCACACCGTTGTCGCCACGTCACAAGGATTGTCAACCCAGGTTACGCGCCACTTGAACAATATCAATTCAAAAGTCACACAGGACCTTGGACAGATATTTACGCGCTCGGTGCCATATTATATTGCGCGGTTTGCGGTAAAATGCCTGTCAAAGCACCAGCACGACTTCATGCCATTAAACAAGGTGAAAAAGACCCTTTACTTGCCCCCCTAAAAATCGCTCAAAATCACTATTCTAAAGATTTATTGCAGGGCATTGATTGGTCATTGAAAGTGGCTATAGAAGATCGTCCCCAAACGGTTTCGCAATGGCTTAATATATGGTCTGATTACCCTAACTCATTGAATATAAATGGATTTAAAAAAAGTTCCGTTAAAAAAGAGAATTCACAGATTGTTGAGACAAAACATCCTAAATTTCAATTTTCAAAATCAATAGTTTCATCGCTTAAACGATTTAAAGGGTGGGCGGCTGTTATCGTGGCAATTGGCTTATTAACTGGGGGCTATGTTTTTTATACACAACGTTTAACACAGTTACAAGAGCAACATACCCTAGAATTACAAAGAGTGCGGCAACAGCTACAATTACAAATAGTACGCCTGCAATCCAGCCAAAAAATGCTTGAGAAAACACAACAACAACTTGAAGAAATTCAAAAAGCAAGAGAAACTGAGCAACAGCAGTTAGGACAATTACAATCCGAAAAAGCAGCCCTACAACAGAAACTTGAGAAAACACAAAGGCAATTTTACTTCTCCCAAAAGCTCAGAAAAAAAGTGAATCTAAAAGAAGTGCAAACCGGTGATATCATTCGTGATCGTTTACAAGAAAATCGCTATGCTCCTGAAATGGTATGGCTTCCCGCAGGACGATTTCGTATGGGGACTTTTCATGAACGGGGTAATGAACAACCCGTGCATTGGGTTTCTATAAAAAGCGTTGCCATGGGACGCTATGAAGTCACATTTGCAGAATATGACGACTTTGCAGACAAAACAGGAAGAAAAAAGCCTTCTGATGAAGGTTGGGGGCGGGATAATCGACCCGTCATTAACGTCTCTTGGGAAGATGCAACGGCTTATGCAACATGGCTCACCCAACAAACGGGGCAAACTTATCGTCTGCCAACGGAAGCAGAATGGGAATACGCCGCGCGGGCAGGCAGCGTGACTCAATACTGGTGGGGCAATGAAATTGGCTCTAACCTTGCCCTCTGTAAAGGTTGTAATAATCAATGGGAACCAAAAACAGCCCCGGTAGGTTCTTTTGGTGCCAGTCCTTTTGGTTTACATGATATGAGCGGTAATGTTCGGGAATGGACTTGCTCAGAATATGAAGAAAAATATAATGGCAAAGAACAACATTGTCATTCCTCAAAACAAGGCAACTACCGTGTGGAGCGTGGAGGTTCTTGGCTCAACAAGCCGTGGAGTGTGCGCGTGACCGCACGTATTGGAAATCCACCCACCGGACGTTATACCAATGTCGGTTTTCGCTTGGTCAAACAATAACTTTTTCCGTCCAACTGTTTTGGAGTCCAACGCTTCAGCTTTGGGCGTATTGGAGTTCAACGCTTCAGCTTTTGAAGAGTTTAAATTTTTCCTTAAACATCAAATAAAAACAACCGATTGGATTTTACATTAAACAACAATGCAAAAACAACCCCCCCCAAATTGGGCTATCAAACCCTTAGTCTCCGAAGAAGTTTATACCGATCGTCAAGAATTTCTTGACTACTTCTATCAATCCGCCCTGAAAGCGCGAACTCGTCGAAGTGGCTCCACCGTCTTGCTGGGGCAACGTCGCATGGGCAAAACCGAGATTTTCAAACGAGTCGTTAATCGGCTATTTTTTGAGCAGGATCATCTTGATCCGGAAGCTGTTGTGCCGATTTACTATAGCTTTCCCGATCATTTCAAAGATCATTGGGATTTTGCACTGAAATACGCTGAAAATTTTTTGCGTTGGTACGCTGCCTTTCGCTTACGTGATACAACGCTCTTATCAGCCAAAACCTCTGATAGTCGTGATTTAATAGAAACGGTTCGTAATAACGCTATTTTTAGTGAAAGTTTTAAATCAACGATCAATCTGATTGAAGGAATTATCAAAAAAAACGTAACCATGCCAGAAGAATGGGCACTATGGCAAGCACGCCGAGTATCGGATTATGACGACACGACTATTGTTGTTTTCCTAGACGAATTTCAAAATACCCGCATGCCCCAATATGATTTCGATATCGTCGGCTATATGCAGGAAGCCGTGGAATCGCCGACTTGTCCTCATTTTGTCACGGGTTCCGCGATGAGCATTTTGGCGAGAGAGATTTTAGGGCGGGGCATGTTATTTGGGCGTTTTGAAAGTCATCCCATCGAACCCCTGACCGGATATTGGGCAACAGAACTGACGCGCCGAACCACCAAATATCATAAAGCAAGCATTTCAGAAGAAATCGCCCCCATTGTCGCGGAACGTTGTGGTGGCAACCCGTTTTATATCAATGCCGTCATTAAACAAGCCGCAAAACAAGGGCAAGCGATTTCAAACGAAGACAGCTTAAACAGCCTTTTAGCCGTTGATTTGTCTTCTGGATTTATCTGGGCGGAACTCAATGATCAAGTCAGTCAATGGATAGAACGTATCAATGAATACGGCATTACCAAATGGATTTTGTATCTTTCCGCCCTAGAAGAAGGAGACCGCTTGGATTTGGAACGGATCCAACAAGCCCTGCTGGAGCAGGAAGGAAAACAAGTTTCCTTAGAAAAAATACGGGAAGTGCTTATCAAACTGTCGCGTGGCGATCTGCTTCAATATATGGAACTGGGCGGCTGGTTTAAAAAAGTGGATGATCCCATCTTGCTGGAGTTTTTGAAGGTTTGGGGAAGAATTGAAGTCCAAGGGCAAGATGGTGGGCAGGTTCGAGATGAATTGCAGCAAAAATATAAGCGTATGAAGCGGCAGTTTTCCGAACTGACCGGTTATTTAGCAGAAGTGTATATGGCGCAAATACTACTCAACGCGCAACGGCAAAATTTGCCGGGCCAATATTTCCATCAGGAAACAGATATAGAAATACCCCGATTCAACTATGTCAGGCTCAGAGAACGATTGGGTGCTGGCCCTGATAAGGAAATTGATATTCACGGTGCCGCCGGTATTGAACATTGGGTGGCCGAAAGTAAATGGTATCATGATCGTAAAGTCGGTGTGCCGCTGGTGAAAAAATTACTTGAAAAAGCGGTGGTCGTCAAAAAGGAAAGAACTCCGGATTTTGTGCGCGTCTGGTTTTTCGCTTATAATGGTTTCACTCCTGAAGCAGAAAGTTTCATGCAAGAACAAAACGTCTTTTGGTCAACTCAAGCCGATTTGGATCAGCTATTGGCGCAGGTGGGATTAAGACAGTTGCCGAAATTTAGGGAATGATAAATGATTAATGGTGAATTATGAATGGTGAATTATGAATGATTTAACTATTCACCATTCACCATTAATCATTCACCATTCACCATTATAATACAACCTGCATTTCGCCCTGGCGTAATTCTTCCAAACGGCTAATCAAGTTAGAAGGACGTATATGGAAATAAGCCATCATTCGGCGGCAAAATAAACCAACATGATTGGGAGCGATAAATTCGGGACAAGTCGTCATACACAAATGACACATCACGCATTCAACAAACAATTCCCCCGCTTCTCTAAACTTCCCCTGATCAGCCAATTCTACACCCCGTTGTACATCAATACCTTTGGGACAAGATTCTGTACAACCGCCACATGATCGACAATTGCTGGCTTCAGGAAAAATCTGATGAAATTGCCCTTGAACATCCCAGGAATTTTTAATATCTGTCAGTTGATAAGAATGGTGCGTCGGTGTAGAAAAGGCCAAAAAGATAATCTGCATACCTTCTTCAATAAAGGTTTGGCAACCTAATTGTGTACGGACTTCCTTGCTATTTTCCCGACGGACCATGATGCGGCAAGAGCCACAAACGCCTTCCAAACAACCAATCCCCTCCACTCTGCTATAACCTGCGTGCCAATACGCTTGAATCGCCGAAAGCGATGCAGGTGCTTCAATTTTTTTCCCGTTAATAACGACATTAACCAATTTTTCGTTCATATTTAATTCTCAATTTTTATAAAAATTTTTTCATTATATTTCAATATTATAATTAACTTATATTGAAATAAAACTTGTTTTTAAAAAAAAATTCTGTACAATGGGTTAAATGGGTATTTATTAAGATTGGATAATTAAGAAAAAATAACTATCCTGGTATTTATAAACCTCGTTTTTTTAAGACTTAGTTTATTATACAGGCTTTGTTTAAAATGTTTTTTTGAAAAATGTGATTTATTTTACTTGTTCTGTTTAGAAAGCCTGTTTTTTTTAAATAGGTTTTTTTTACACCCAATGTTCTTTTGACGATTAGAAATGCGAATTAAAAGTGAAAAGAAACGCCCGTTTCTTCAAAAAACTTGGTTTCTAAATGTCCGAACATTGAGCTTTTTGAAAAGCCCTAAAATTATGTAACGACTCAGGGCAACCATAAAGGATTGCCCCTACAATAATCTTCTTATGAAGACTGACGAAAATATTTTTATGTAGGCTGCACACCCTTGTGGTTGCCCTGAGTCGTTACATAATTACTTAAACTTAACAGTTTTACCTAAGTTAAAACTTATGTCAAGTGAAAACTTGAAATACGAAGGAGGCTTTAGCCTATGCTAACTTATGATGTTTTAATCGTGGGTTCTGGTGGAGCGGGTTTATACGCTGCACTTAAATCCAGGATGGAAGAGGACTTACGAGTTGCAGTCTTAACCAAAGTCTATCCAACCCGTTCACACACGAGCGCGGCGCAAGGCGGTGTCAATGCCGCTTTAGCCAATAAAGACCCGACGGATACTTGGGAACAACATTGGTTTGACACCGTAAAAGGCTCAGACTACCTGGCTGATCAAGATGCGGCGGAATTGCTCTGTCGTGAAGCACCTGAAGTCATACGAGAAATGGAACATTGGGGCTGTCCTTTTGACCGTACAACGGAAGGTAAAATTGCCCAACGGCCCTTTGGTGGTGCATCCAAACCCCGTGCTTGCCACGCGGCTGATAAAATTGGCCATGTGATGTTACACACGCTTTATGAGCAGGGCTTGCGACATGGCGTTGATTATTTCAATGAATGGTTGACCATTTCATTATTGCATGATGGAAAACGTTGTCAAGGGGTTAATGCCCTAGATACTCGCACGGGTAAACTGCATACCATTCAAGCCAAGGCGGTGATTCTGGCAACGGGCGGCTATGGACGTATCTACTGGAACAGAACTTCTAACGCTTATGGCAACACTGGCGACGGTTTGGCGATTGCCTATCGAGCAGGATTGCCACTGAAAGATATGGAATTTGTTCAATTTCATCCGACAGGCTTGCGACGTACCGGCATTTTAATGAGTGAAGGTGCGCGTGGTGAAGGCGGTTTTTTACTCAATGGGTTGGGAGAACGCTTTATGACCCGTTACGCGCCTGAAAAAATGGAACTGGGTCCCCGCGATCTGGTCTCCCGTGCGATTGAAACAGAAGTACGTCAGGGCAGAGGCGGTCCTGAAGGTGAAGTATTTCTTGACTTGACCCATTTGGGTAAGGAAAAAATTGCTGAACGTTTGCCACAGATCCGTCAACTTTGTATTGATTTTGAGGGAGTTGATCCGATAGAAGAACCCATTCCCATTAAACCCACAGCCCATTATTCTATGGGCGGCATCCATACCGATATTAATGGCTTGACTTCGATAGAAGGAGTCTATGCAGCAGGTGAATCAGGTTGTGTTTCCGTACACGGTGCTAATCGACTTGGCGGTAATTCACTTTTAGATATTCTCGTTTTTGGGCGCAGGGCAGGTAACCATGCTTTGGAATATGCTCGTAGTGTTGAGTTACCTTCTATGCCAAAAGATATACTGGCTTCTGCTGAAACTCGTATTAAATCGCTGATGGAAGGTGAGAGCGAAGAAAAATTGGCAGATATTCGCCGAGATATGGCTAATATAATGGCAAACAAAGCGGGCATTTACAGGAACGCTGCCGATTTGACAGAAGCCGTCGAGGATTTAGTTGAACTCAAGGCGCGTTATAAACGTTTGAAAGTCAAAGATAAATGCAAAGTATTCAACACGGAATTGGTTGCGGCACTGGAACTTGAAAACATGTTGGATTTAGCCGAAGTAGTCGCGAAAGGCGCATTAGAACGTACAGAATCCAGAGGGGCGCATTCCAGGGAAGATTTTCCAGAACGCGATGATAAATCTTGGTTGGTTCATACTGTCGCAACAAGAGGGAGCGATGAGCGTCCCGTTTTGCATTTTGATCCAGTCACCATTACCCGTTTTCAACCAGAAGCACGCACTTATTAAGAGGAGTTTTTTATGACTGAAAAAATCACTCCGGTACGGGAAAAGATACTTTCCAATATCCGTATTCAACGTTTTACACCAGGCAAAGATCGTTCTCCCTATTTTGACAATTTCAAAATGGAAGTCGAAACAGGGATGACCATTTTGGAAGTTTTGCGTCATATAAAAAATACACAGGATAGTTCACTGACTTTCCGTGCCTTTTGTCGATCTTCCATCTGTGGTTCTTGTGCCTTGCGCGTTAATAATAAGACCGTTTTGGCTTGTAGCACACAATTGATGCCTATCCTCAAGGATTTTGGCAAAGCCACCGTGACAATCACACCGATGGCTAATCTGCCTATTATCCGAGATTTGGTTGTCGATATTGATCCGGTTATAGAAAAACTGGCTAAAATGCACCCTTATCTGGTGGAAAACAAGGATCGCGTTCCTGAAACATTAGAAAAAGAATCTCTCATGTCTCAGGAAGAGCTAGAAGCATTTGGTTTGATGACAGACTGTATTTTATGTGGTTCCTGTTATTCCGCTTGTTCTGCCGTCAAAGCGGATAGCAATTATGCAGGTCCATTGACGATAGCGAAAGCGTACCGGTTTTCTGTCGACCCACGAGATGATTTTCGTGGTATGCGTTTTCAGGCGGCAATGGATCAAGGTTTATGGTCTTGCGTACAATGCCGTAAATGTATCAAAGTCTGTCCGAAAGACACTCGCCCTGCCGATTCTATCAGAGACATGCGCCGTATATCAATAGATGCCGGCATTCATGATTCCCCCGGTTCTCGCCGTGCGAAGGCTTATACTGATGATGTCGAAAGAATTGGTCAAGTCAATAAACCCATGTTACCCGTCATTGTTCATGGTACCAAGGGCTGGGCTGCGATTGAAGCCGCAGAAGCGGGTTTAAAGAAACACGGTATGGAACCCACACGACAAGTCTGTTCATTGCCGGGTCAATCTGGGGCGGCAAAGATTTATGCCAAGGTTCGTGAAATTGAAGGGAAGAAAAAAGGAGGTAAAACAAATGGCTGATAAACAGTATGATGACGGTTACATGCACTATGCGTTCTATTCTGGATGCTGCTTTCAGGGTGCAGATGCCCGGTTTTTTGAAATTCTAGAAAAGGTTTTTGATAAAGTCGATGTTAAAATCCATCTCATTGATGATGCCGTTTGTTGTGGTGCTGGAGTCATCGAAGAACGCTCAGAACTGACTTCACTGGCGATCAATGCCCGTAATATGGCGAGTGCTGAAAGAATGGGTTTGCCTTTTTATACACCCTGTTCGACTTGTTTCAATGTCATCTCCAATGTACAAAAACGACTCGGTGAAGACAAGAAATTGTTTAAACAAGTCAATGAAATCTTAGCCGAAGATGACATGGAGTACAAGGGAGAATGCAAAATCACCCATACTTTGTGGATGTTGGCTCAAGATGTCGGTTTAGAGAAACTCAAGGAACGAATCACTAATCCGCTGAATGGATTGCGGGTTGCTTCCTATTATGGTTGTCATACGCGCAATCCTGGAGATATTCAGAACTATGAATCCTCAGACAACCCCACCTCTTTGGAAGATATACTAAAAGTATTAGGGGTAGAAATTGTCGATTATGACACCCGTAATGATTGTTGCGGCTATCATTTGGTTTGGCCTAACAATAAATTGTCCTTGAAGATGACAGGCGATGTGCTGAAAGGGGCGCAAAAAAAGGATGTCGATCTCATGGTCACATCCTGCCCGTTATGTTTCAAAAACTTGGACGGTCTTCAAAACAAAGCCGTCGCTGCCACTGGGGGAGATTTCCAATTGCCCGTTTTATTTTTACCTGAATTGGTGGGATTAGCTTGTGGCATGTCACCTAAAGAAATGAAGTTGGAATGGCATGGTGTGCCGGTGAATGTACGGTTATAAATCCGTTATGGAACAGTAGTAGCCAGGTAGAGTGGGCAAACTTTTTTTGTCCACCTGCCCACTCTAATAATATATGCTACGACAATCATTCATAAAGGAGAAAAATCATGGAAATGATGAGAAAAACTTATGATAATATCGCACATAGATTTTTCATCTCATCAGAACAATTATTACAAGATAGCCTCAAATTTTATTTATTGCATCGTAAACAGGAATTTTTGCATGAGAGATTTGATATCCTTTCAAGGTATGCCGTTACAAACACTAATGAATTGGAAGAAAAAATTAAACAGGGCATCTTACCTGAACATCCTATTTGGGAAGAACTCATTGATTTAAGAAACCTGGAACAAGAAATTCAAGGTATTCAAGATGATATTGACTGTCTATCAAAATCTGGCCTCCATTGCTGAACATGACTTCAATGATATTATTGTATCTGCGGATGTCATTTTTACGCCAACACAGCTCAAAAACTAAGAATTTTCCTAATTGATGGAACATTTATAGATATTTGGCTCACACTTGATGGACGATATTCCTATCATTGGCATTCTTTTGGGCAGGATAATTTTATTTATCGGCATGATAACGCACCACATGAAAAATGGAATTTTATTCCTACGTTTCCAAAACATTGCCATGATGGTAGTCAGGAAAATGTGATTGCAAGTGACATTCCGAATGATTATATAGAAGCACTCCAATTTTTCTTGCAGATCGTTAGAGAAAAAATGATAAAACGAGGTTGAAGTCATTAGCGTGATCGTAGGCTTCTCGAAACTTTTAAGCAAGCGTAGCAATCATAATTAATTGAAAAATGGTTCTTACGCTTGCTGACATGTTTCCAAAACCTGTCAAGTTGGAGAGTTTATTTCATGCACGTTCCTTAGTCACTCGAAGAATTTTTACCAGATTATGGTTTAACAAAGAAACCCAGTTTCTTCAAGAAACTGGGTTTCTAAAAGAGAAGGAGGATTGTTATGATAAGCGTTTTCGATGTTGCAGCATTTATTTTGTCCCAATTGGGACCAATCCCGGTGATGAAGTTACACAAACTGGCGTATTACTGCCAAGCGTGGTCACTGGTTTGGGACGAAGAACCTTTGTTTAAAGAACGCATTGAAGCTTGGGCAAATGGCCCTGTTATCAAGGAACTTTATGAGATTCATAAAGGTCAATTTAAATTGGCTTTGGCGGATATTCCTGGTAATCCCATGCGGCTCAATGATGAACAGAAGGAGACTGTGTTAATCGTTCTAAAAGACTATGGAGATAAACCTTCTCAATGGTTGAGTGACTTGACACACTTGGAAGCGCCGTGGCGTGAAGCTCGAAAAGGAGTCGATCCCAGAGAACGTGGTGATAAAGAAATCACTTGGGCTGCTCTAGCGGAATATTATGGTGGCTTGTTACCAGTAGAGGACTAAGTCATTATGACTAAAAAACGTAAATCGCCGAAAAAAACCAATTATCGCGAGCATCCTTCTCAGAAGAAAAAGACTAATCAAATTGAATTGCTAAGTAGTGATTTGAAAAAACCAGCATGGCAATTTCGTCAAATAGACTGGGGTGGACTTTGGGGATGGCATAAGCTAGAGGCTAAGAAATGGCAGGAAAACCTGACGAAGTTAGGTCATTTTGAGACAAGAACATGGGCTGATATCAAAAGTGATGGCAATAACCACGTCGTTGATATTCAAAGCAGTCCTAATCCAGAAGTGTTAAAGCGTCTTGCTGAAATACATCAAGATGACATTGATGAACTCTTTTCGCTACGTCTTTCCGGTAAAGAACGTCTTTGGGGCATTTTAGATAACCACATTCTAAAAATACTATGGTGGGATATGAACCACGAAGTTTGGCCTTCAAAAAAGAAACAGTCTTAATACTAAACCTAAGTGGTCGGCTGAATCAAGCGTCTCGGATAAGGCATTCCCAAAATCCGTTTGGAAACGAGAATAATTTATTTTTTTATTATACATTAATTGAAAATTTTAAACAAGTTATTTAGCAAATTAAAAAATCGGCAAAAAAGGTCAATGTTCTGAAAATGGCTTATAATAAAGGAAAACGATTAATTCTATTACTTTTTTAATGGGTATAAAAATTTGTTTTCTTCCCCGTTCTGAAAAAAAATTGACCAAGATTAGGGGAAAATGTATAATATGAGCTTGCAAAACTCTTCGAGTTTAGATTTAGAAATCCTTTTCAAAAATCTGATTTTTTAAAACATCGTGCGTTTCGAGCTTAGAAATCTGATTTTTTCCAAAAATCGGATTTCTAAACTCGTTTAGGCACTCGACGCAGAGCGTCGATGAAGGCGTTCCCAAACAGAGTTCGAGGCTAAAGTTTTTTTAAAGAAAAAACTTTAGCCTCGAAGGGAACGAGAAAAAATATTTATCTACAAGCCTGGTTGATGCCCGTTCTGATTTTGATGAATCTTGCGGAATTTGGATATGATCCTTGCTGAGGTTGATACAAATCCTTGCCAAGGTTGATACAATCCGTTTTGCTGGAATATGTAGAAACCCAATGATTGTCAACATAAGAGGAGAACGATCCTTATGTCTAATTTTAAGTTTAGCAGTATCAAGAAGCCTTTACTGGGTGCGGCTTTGTTAAAGACTGCCCCGGTACTGATGGGAAAGGGAGGAAGTGGAGAAGAAGGCGGAAAAAGCCAACTTGGTGTTAACCATCTGATTTTAGAAGAAACGCCAGGTCATGGAGCCATAATATGTACCCCCAAAGAGGCTGAAACAACAACTAAAACAGGGTCTCAATTGATGCCTTCCGATCTGATAGTAGCTGTTGATCCTTTTGAAACCAAATATTTTGAAATAGTTTTCAATGTGCGTGAGATGTTAGTTAATGAGAAAGATCGTGTTTTGTTACTGCTTTACAGTCAGGAATTAACACAATCTCCACAGATACCAACACCAAAGTCCATAAACAAATTTCAATTGGATTTAGCTAGGTGTGAAGTTCTGGGGCTATACGATATTCCTGCTCAAAGTATGTTTGCAACTAATGCAACACGTATAGGACAAGCCAATCCGGCATCTCGTTCAATAGTGTCATTGAGCGTAAACTTAGATACAAATATACTACCTGTTTATATGAAGAAAAGTGGGAAGAGCATCTATTTACAAGCCGCATTGCTGTCACGTTCTGACCTTGATGCGGGAAACTTTGAGACGATGATTCTGTCTGAAGTTGATGTCATCAGTTTTGTAGAAATGGAATGTCCAGAAGATAGGCATGGTTTTGCTGAAAGTGCGAATTCAGCAACAGTTACATTTACCAAATGATTGTGCAGCCAGCGTAGGTGCGTCCCCATTTCATCGAACGTGGGAATGCAGTAAAGCAGGTAGCCTGGGCAACTTTGGTACAACGGCACTGACAGGCAGGTAAAAAGGTAAAATCTTTCTCGTTCCCTTCGAGGCTAAAGTTTTTTCTTTAAAAAAACTTTAGCCTCGAACTCTGTTTGGGAACGCCTTCCTCGACGCTCTGCGTCGAGTGCCTAAACGAGTTTAGCCAGTGTGGGCAATGTCTTTTTGGTGCAACGGCAATAACTGATAGAAACTGACAGCAAAAAGGGTAAAATCTCAAAAAACTCCTTTCCAAAATCAACTTAAAGCCTCAAGTCGTTTGACTTGGGGCTTTTTTTATGGAAACTAACGAACGGAACGATATCAACGTTGACGATTTGATGAGATTTTAATGAAGGGGTTGTTTAAGGGGGTGTTTATGGTGTTAATCTGTTATACTGAATTTCAGGTTGAAACAAGCAAATACTGTGATATTGATTCACCTAAAAAGTTTTAATTAAAAAACGGGGAGGTCAAAATGGAAGCCATTGAATTTAATTATGAATCGCGTGGTGGCGTGATTAAAATTCCAGAATGTTACAAAGATTGGTTTAAAAGGTCTTTTAAAGTCATTTTGCTGACGCAAGAACTACCACACAACTTTAAACCAACACAACGTCGTCTCCCAAAAGGGGCAGGTTGTTATCGTAGTGGACGTTCTGATATTTCTAGGCGGGCTGAAGAGCTCTTATTCCAAAAGAGGGAAGAAGAAAAATGACGGTCATTGGTGACACTGGCGCGTTGATTGCCTTGTATGATAAGGATGATGATTATCACCATGCGGTATTGAGTGTCATTGAAAAAACCAGTGCTATCATTATCCCAGATGTGATTTTGGCAGAAATTGACTATTTACTCTGCAAATTTTTAGGCGTTAAAGCAGAGATGGACTTTTTAGAAGAACTGATTAAAGGAACTTACACTTTATACAGATTGGATAATCAAGATTTTACACGTTGTCAAGAACTCCTTTTACAATACCAAGATTTAGATTTGGGATTAGCGGATACTTCTGTTATGGCAACAGCAGAAAGGTTAAACATCTATAATATTCTTACCATAGATGAGAGAGATTTTCGTGCCGTGCATTTGAAAAAACCTTTAGTACTTTTACCAGCAGATGTACATTAGTGAAAAATAGGGGACACATTTTCACCGCCAAGTAAATAGACAGTCAGGTAGGGTGGGCAACGTCTTTTTGGTGCAACGGCACTGATAGGCAAAAGGGTAAAATCTCAAAACACACCCCTTCTTCAAATAAACTTAAAGCCTCAATGTCGTTTGACTTGGGGCTTTTTTTTTATAGAAACACGAGCGAAGCGATATCAACGTTGACGATTTGATGAGATTTCAATGAAAGGGTTGTTTAACTTGACTATCAAGTTTTTTTATACGTTATTGATTTAATAACTAATTTTAGTTCAGCACTCAAAAGACACTCAAAATGAAATTCTCTTAAAAATCAATTATTTACCACCCTACCTGGCTCTGTTTGGGAACGAGAAACAGAGCCAGGTAGGGTGGGCAATGTCTTTTTCTCGTTCCCTTCGAGGCTAAAGTTTTTTATTTAAAAAAACTTTAGCCTCGAACTCTGTTTGGGAACGCCTTCATCGACGCTCTGCGTCGAGTGCCTAAACGAGTTTAGAAATCCTTTCTAAAAATCGGATTTCTTGATTTCAAACCTGTCAGGTTTTTTTTGCCCTTAAATGTGTTAGAATATTATTTGAACGAGTTTAGAAATCCGATTTTTGGAAAAAATCGGATTTCTTGATTCGCCAAAGTCACCAATTTCAAACCTGACCCGTTTTTTTCAAAAAGCGTG
>JAOZSV010000128.1 GCA_029939505.1 Thiotrichaceae bacterium
TGAAACTAACCCCAACAGGGTGAAATGTGAATAGCCACCGATGAAATCGGTGGAAGTGGTTGCCCTGAGTAGTTACGAATTAAATTGCGGCGTGAAAATCCTCAATGCCTCAAATTAGCCTCGAAAATTTTCAATTCGTTGTACTATAGCAACTGTCATAAAAAAAAGGCCAAATTCAATGACGGAAAATATTCGCAATATTGCCCTAGTTGGTCAAAGTGATACGGGCAAAACGACACTCACCGAAGCGTTACTACTACAATCAGGCGCAATTAATACCGCAGGCAAAGTCGAAAATGGTAATACTGTCTGTGATTTTGAGCCACTGGAAAAAGAGCATCAACACTCACTCAGTGTTGCAGTCGTGAATCTTGAGCAAAACGACAAACATATTAATATTTTAGATACCCCTGGATATCCCGACTTTATGGGACATTCCCTCAGTGCGCTTTGTGCTGTGGAAAGTGTAGCCGTCGTGATTAACGCATCCGCGGGTATTGAAATGATTACCCGTCGTATGTTGGAACAAGCTGCAACACAAAAATTGTGTCGAATGATCATTATCAACAAAATCGACATACCAGAGCTTGACTTATCCAGCCTCGTTGCAGAAATTAAAACGGCTTTTGGCAATGAATGCCTACCGATTAACTTACCTGCTGAAAACGGGACAAAAGTGATCGATTGCTTTTTAAATAACACAGGCGAATCTGATTTAGGTGCTGTTGAAAAAGCACATACTGAAATCATTGATCAAGTGGTTGAAGTTGACGAAGCATTAATGGAAATCTATCTGGAACAAGGTGATGAACTCACACCAGAACAACTTCATAAGCCGTTTGAAAAAGCATTGCGTGAAGGTCATCTTGTACCAATTTGTTTTGTCTCAGCGCGTACAGGTGCTGGCATTCCAGAATTGCTGAATATTTTCACAGAATTAATGCCAAATCCGTTAGAAGGCAACCCACATTCTTTCTTTCAAGGAGAAGGCAATAAAGCCACCTCACTAACGATTACTCCCGATCCTGATAAACATATCGTCGCTCATGTCTTCAAAGTAACGGCTGATCCCTTTATTGGCAAATTGGGCGTATTTCGTATCCATCAAGGCACAATAACCAAAGACAGTCAATTATACATTGGCGACGCTCGTAAACCCTTTAAAGCAGGTCATCTGTTAAAACTTCAAGGCAAACAACAAATAGAAGTTGAGCAGGCTTTCCCAGGTGATATTTGTGCATTAGCCAAAGTCGATGCCATTTCTTTCAACACCGTGCTACATGACTCCCATGACGAAGACCAAATTCATCATGAAACTCAAGAATTTCCAGCACCCATGTATGGTCTAGCCATTTCCGCCAAGCGGCAAGGCGATGAACAAAAAATCGGTACCACTTTACAAAGGCTCGCAGGCGAAGACCCTTGTTTACAACTTAAACACGATGCCGTACTCAATCAGACTGTATTACGCGGGCTTGGTGAACTTCACCTACGGATCACATTGGAAAAAATGCAAAAGCATTACAATGTCGAAGTAGAAACAAGCCAGCCTAAAATTCCCTATCGAGAAACCATCAGCATCAATGCCGAAGGCCATCACCGCCATAAAAAGCAAACAGGCGGCGCAGGTCAATTTGGCGAAGTCTTTCTGCGCGTTGAGCCACTTGAACGCGGAGGCGGATTTGAATTTGTTAATGCCATCGCGGGCGGCGTTATTCCATCTGTCTATATTCCAGCCGTCCAAAAAGGTATCCAACAGATTTTAGAATCAGGCGCCATCGTAGGTTATCCCCTGCAAGATATCAAAGTGACCATTTACGACGGCAAACATCATGCTGTCGATTCTAAAGAAATCGCCTTTGTCTCCGCAGGCAAAAAAGCCTTTTTAGATGCCATCAACAAAGCCAAACCACTGGTACTTGAACCCATCGTCAAAGCCGAAATCACAACGCCAGAGGAACAGATGGGCACAATTACTGGAGATTTAGCCAGCAAACGAGGACGTATTCAGGGCAGTGAGATACGACCACCCAATATGGTCTGCGTCAAAGCAGAAGTCCCTTTAAGCGAATTAAACAACTATCAGACAGAACTGAAATCCGCCACAGGCGGAAATGGCTCTTTCACGATGGAATTTAGCCATTATGAACCTGTGCCAAGCAACATTCAGCAACAACTGAGGGCAGAATTTAAACCTTCAGAAAGTGAAGATTAACCTGACAAACACTCAAAACAATAATCACACGGTTTGCCCAACCAGTTGGGAATACACAACCAACCGGGGGGCAAATCGCCATCAACATATTGTATATTGAAATGACCTTCATAGCGGACGTTTTGAAAATGGGTAACTTTTCCACATCCTGAACAAACAAAAGTTGTGCTAACCAAATGCTTTCTAAGCACAGGTTTATCCTTTTTTGCACCTTTAAACCATGCTATAATAAAAACGAGTAGTACAATAAGAAACAATAAAATAATAAAAAGGGTATCCCAAAATTGATTATACACAGGCATTAAGGACTCTTTTCGAGGTTCAAGTTTTTTTATCGAAAAAAACTTGAACCTCGAATCGACTTTTGGGGACAAATCCTCCTTAAACCCATTTTGAACAATAGAGAAATCATCCAACAATGAATCTTTTTTTGTGTGGTTATTAGGCATAAGCTCTTTAGTTGAAAGAGGTGGCTTTGTTGAGAGAAATGGCTTTGTTGAAAGAGGTGGCTTTAAGGATTTCGAGGAAACATCGAAAATTGAAATTTTATCCCTATTGCGCTCCAATGTTTTTTGTCCTATGCCCTTAACTTCGGTTAATTGCTCAGGCGAGGTAAAATCGCCCATTTTTTCACGGTATTCCACAATACGCTGTGCTTTAATTGGGCCAATGCCATACAATTCACACGCCAGTTCTTTCGCGCTGGCCGTATTGATATTTACGGCAAAAGCAAAATGTGAAAAGAGAATTAAATTCGCGGCTAAAGCCTTAAAAGCTAAAATTTTCATTTAAAAATTGGCCATTTTGGAGTCCAATGCTTCAGCTTTGGTATTTTCAGAAAACCAACGCTTCAGCTTTGCTCCAGTCACTTAAACTAACAACTGAAATGAATTTTTATAAAAAATTTCTCAAGCCTAAATGGCAACATCGCAATCCTGATGTTCGTCAATTAGCACTCGAAAACTTAAATGATCCTGCCATTTTAAACGAAATGGCACAAAAGGACGAATCCGCAGATGTACGACGAGCGGCAATCAAAAAAGTCAACGACTTAGGTGTGCTAAAGCAAATTGCCCAACAGGACAAAGACAGCAATGTGCAAGAATTCGCCGAACAACGCTTTAAACAATTGCTTTGCTGTCAAAAAAGCGATTGCCCTCCCTTAAAAACCCGTTTGATTTGGCTCAATAAGATCACGGATGTTGAACTGATCGCGTATATTGCACAATATGGTTCAGAACCTGAATTACGACTGAGCGCGTTGAAAAAAATTGAACGTGAAGGACTATTGGGCGATATTACCATCAATGATCCTGCCAGTGAAGTTCGCTTCGCCGCCATTGAAAAGATCACTCAACAATCAACCCTAGAACGGGTTATTAAATCCACCCGTAACAGCGACAAACGGATCAGTCGAAAGGCGCGAGAAAAACTGGATGAACTGATTGAACAAAAAGAACATCCCAAAAAAATTCGTAAAGAATGTCAAGCAATCTGTACCCAATTAGAATTATTGGCACGCCGTTTGACTTCTAAAGGTTCACTGCTTCAACCTGAACAAGTTTCCTCCAACAGTTCAAAAATATTAAAACAAGAAAGAGCAGAATGGCAACGTTTACAAACACGTTGGCAAGCCGTCGTCGAAGAAGCGGATACAGAATTTCATCCCCGTTTTTCTAAAGGAAAACACACGATTATTGCGGTTTTTGACAAGTATCAAGAAGCCATTAAACGTGAAGAAGCGATGGCACCGTTGCGGAAAGCCAAACAAGCCTTATGTGAGCAAATCGACGCGCTTTTGATAGAATTAAAAAAATATCAACGCCTCAATAGCGAAGAGGATGAAACACTTAACCAACGTATCAATGCCTTACAAAACGAATGGACAAAAATAGTCCGTTTAGACGATATTAATGAAGAAGAAGAATGGCAAGCCCGTTTTGAACGGAGCAATCAATCCATACAAAAACGGCAACAACAATTGCAATCCCATCACCAGATCGCAAATCAACTTGAAGCCTTATGTACAAAAGCGGATAACTTGATAGAAGCTAAAAAACTTCTCAAATCCGAACACTTAAACAACCTACAAGCGAACTGGAAAAAAATATCGCAGCCAGATGATCATTCACTGTCTCTCTTTAGCGAGTTAAAAAACCGTTTTGAACACTGCTTGACGGCTTTACAAACACGCATAAAAGAACAGAAAGGACGGCAAAAACAAGCAGTGCAAAAATTTGAGCCACTGTTGACAGAGCTAGAAACCACATTAGAAAATGGCGAATTAAAAAAAGCCATTTCCTTAGAACAAAAAGCCCGTTTATTGCTCAAAGACATTGAATTACTCTCAACTAGCCCCAATAAAACTTTGGATAAGCGTCTTCATGCTTGCACGGTTGAAATTAACAAATTGCGGGGTTGGCAACGCTGGGGAAGTAAACTGGAACGGGAAAATTTATGTTCGCAAGTGGAAGGTTTACTTGACACAGAAGAAACACTTGAAAAAGTCGTCAAAATCACTGAACAAGCGCAGACTTCCTGGAAAAGAGTCGGCTCCAGTGGATACTCACGGGAACTTTGGGAACGGTTTAATAAGGCTTGTCAAACCATCTATCAACGCTATCGAGAAGAGTTATGCGTGCAAATGGAAAATTTGTCAAGCGATAGCGATCCAGAAAAAGCCGCTCGTCTGATTCGACAAGCGCAATCAACTTGGAAAAATATCGGTTCCCATGGCCATTCGCCCGAAATCTGGGAACGCTTTAATAAAGCCTGCCAAACTGCTTACGAACCTTGTCGGACTCACTTCAATATCAAATCCCAAGAACGTGACAGAAACCTTTTTGAAAAACAATCACTTTGTGATCGTTTAGAAAAGTTCACTCAAGAAAGCAATTGGGAAAACGCAAATTGGAAGGAAGTTCATCGTTTTGTCCGCGATATAGAGAATAGTTGGCGAGACATTGGTCCAACTAACAGAACACATCAAAAAGTCGTACAACGACGATATCAAGCGGCTATGCGGATTTTAGAACTCAATCTTGATGAAGAACGTCAGCGTAATTGTCATCATCGGCTACGGATTATGGGTGCCGTTGAAGAAATCGCACGTCATCTTCAAGAATTTATAGAAGCCCAACAAGGTGCAGAGAAGGAGGATTCAGAAACAAAAAAACGCATTGAGCACAAAATCAATAACGCCATTGATTCCGTCAAAAAATTACAAAATCAATGGCAAGTTACTGTGCCTAATAACCGCAGTATTGAACGTGAATTTTGGAAAGCATTTCGGAAAACATCTGATACCGTTTTTAATCACCGAAAACAGCAACAAGAGGAGCATAAAAAAGAACTTCAAGTTTATATGAAGGCAAAAATAGCCTTATGCGAACAGCTTGAAGCATTAGCCACTTCAGAAAGTGAAGAGATAACAAATGTCCACAATCAACTGAAAAATTTCAAGGAGGAATGGAAAAATATCAAAGCCGATTGGAGTAATAAGGGAAACCGTAAAAAAGCCAAAGCCACAGAAGCGATAGAAGATCGCTTTAAGAAGGCTTGTCAAGAGATTCAGGTACAATATCAAGCCCACTTAGCGGTTGAACAACGTAAACAAGTTGATTTACTCAAACAAAAATCCGCTTTCTGCATTGAAATTGAAGCCAATAAAAGTACCCTATTACGCGCTCAAAATGAGCCGGTTTGGAGTACGACAGTTCAAGCCGCTTGGGCAGAACTCCCTAAACTACAGGAGGCACAATTAGAATCTGCAATAGAACAACGTTTTCAACACGCGCTAACTGCCGCATTGGCAGATGAAAAAACGGGCAATGAGGAAACCTTGAAAGAAAAGGAAACCTTGTGCGTTCGTCTGGAAATCTTAGCGGGTATTGATTCCCCGTCTGAGGCAACTCAAGCCAGATTAGCCTATCAAGTTGCCCGTTTATCTGCCGCCATGGAAGAGGGAAAGAAAGACTTAAAGGAACCTCTTGCGGAAGTGGAAGAAATAGAACAATGTTGGTATTTAAGCAGTGCTGTGAGTTGTGAACAAACGCAGCCCCTCGAAGAACGTTTTGAAAAAGCTCGTCAAGCGTTTTACGATAATGATGAATGATGTTACGCAAAGCGATTCTATTCGAGCTTAGAAATTCTGATTCAGAACAATCGGATTTCTTAAACATCGTTTCGCCGCTTAGAAATCCGATTTTTGAAAAAAATCGGATTTCTTAAACATCCTGGAAACATAGTGCGTAACATCAGTTAATAACACACTAACTGATAACGAAACAACTGATGAAGAAAATAATTTTTCTACTGTTAATTATTCCTATCCAACTCTATGCTGTGGATAAAAATCCCATAGAATTTGCTAATGTTGAACAAGAAGAACGCTTTTCAAATCTCATTAATGAATTGCGTTGCGTTGTTTGTCAAAATCAATCCGTTGCCGATTCCAATGCGGAATTAGCCCAAGATGTGCGCGATTTAGTTCGCAATAAAATTCTTGAAGGTAAAACTGACCTACAGATCACCGATTTCTTGGTAGATCGTTATGGTGATTTTGTCTTATATAATCCGCCGCTCAAACCGAAAACTTATGTATTATGGTTAGGGCCCTTGGTATTAGTGCTGCTGGCATTTATTGTGTTCATCTATATTATCCGCAGCCATGCAAAATCTACCCCATCCACTTTAACAGAAAAAGAACGCAATATCATTAAGCAAGTACTTATGCGTTCTCGATAACAAACATGCACAGTTGCTTCAAACCTGACAGGTTTTAAAAACCTGTCAGGTTTAGTTATCAATTTGATGCACATTCCTAAAGGAAAAAACATGCTCACATTCGGAATAATCGTCGCCATACTCACCATACTCGCCATCGCCTTTGTCGTGCCATCACTCTGGAGTCGGAAAGAAAAATCGGGAGCGGCTGAGAAAGATAATAATAGTATTAATGTCGCCATTTACAAAGAACGGATGGCGGAGTTAGCACAAGAAAACTTGACACCTGAACAACAGATACAGGCTCAACAAGAGTTGGATAAAACCCTTGTGCAAGATTTAGAGGAAAAGACAAAACCTATCACACAACCTCGCGCCCGTTGGGCGAGTGTCATTGTGGCGATTGCTATTCCAGCCATCGCAATTGGGTGGTATTGGAAACTGGG
This sequence comes from Thiotrichaceae bacterium, assembly GCA_029939505.1. Taxonomy (GTDB): domain Bacteria; phylum Pseudomonadota; class Gammaproteobacteria; order Beggiatoales; family Beggiatoaceae; genus QNES01. The sequence goes on from JAOZSV010000128.1 coordinate 7,387, forward strand.
ATCATGGCATCTACTCATGCCAGCACCTCCTGAACCCCAAGTTGCTCATCAACAAAATGGTACAGCACCTGACGTTGATAAAATGGTCAACAATTTAGTTGCTCGTCTGCAAGAAAATCCTGATAATGAAAAAGGCTGGCGGATGTTAATCCGCTCATATACTTATCTTGAACGCTATGCTGAAGCAGTGCAAGCTTATAGCAAACTCTTACCTTTGGTTGAGGAAAAAGACCCACAATTACTCAGTGATTATGCACAAGCAATCGTTTTGTCAAATGAAGGGCTATTTACTGAAAGAGCCATCATCTTACTCAAATCAGCTTTAGAAATAAAGCCTGATTATCAACAAGCCCTCTGGTTATTAGGTTTAAGTCTTTACCAGAAAAAGGATTACAAAGCGGCTATTGACTCTTGGCAACGACTTCTCCAACAAGCCCCGCCGCCAAAAGTGAAAGCAATGTTAGAAAAGCGTATAGCTAAAGCCCGTCATCAACTGGAACAAGGTGACGTTGCGCCTAATGAGTAACTGATGTTACGCAGGGTTCTTCCAATTAGAATACCACCTCAATTCCACCGATTTCATCGGTGGCTATTCTATTCATGTTTAACCCCTTCGGGGTTGAAACTAACCCCAACGGGGTGAAATGTGAATAGCCACCGATGAAATCGGTGGAACTAACACAAAGAGTCTATTAAAAATGTCCAAAAATGTTGAGATCGCCATTATCGGCGCAGGTACAGCCGGATTAAACGCATTCAGTCAAGTACGGCAACAAACCCCTAATGTTGTACTGATCAATGCAGGGCATTATGGTACCACCTGCGCCAGAGTCGGCTGTATGCCCTCTAAAGTACTGATTGAAGTCGCTAAAACATTCTCAAGAAAAGCGCATTTTGAGGATTTTGGTATTCAAGGCAGTGAACATCTGACAATCAATCGCACTCAAGTGATGAACTATGTACGCCGCCTACGTGATAGATTTGTCGGACGCGCCATGCAATCTGTGGATAAGATTGGTGACAAAAATATCAAGGGGCATGCCCGATTTGTTGAACCTCACGTTTTAGAAGTCAATGGCGAAAAAATCCAAGCAGAAAAAATTATTATTGCCACAGGTTCACGCCCAATTATACCCCAAGCGTGGCGCAAGTTCGGTGATAAAGTCATTACAACGGATGATTTTTTTGAAATCGAAAAATTACCCCATTCTATAGCCATTATTGGACTGGGTGCTATCGGTTGCGAAATCGGTCAGGCTTTAGCACATTTAGGTGTTAAAGTGGTGGGCGTTGATTTATTATCCACCGTAGGCGGAATTTCTGATTCTGCTATTAATAAAATAGCGATTGATGAATTTTCCAAAGATTTTGAACTCTGGCTGGAAAGTGCAGCACAACTCTCAGAAAGTCCCGATGGCGTGAAGGTTGAAACAGACGATGGGCAACATTCAACAACAGTTGATATGGTTTTGGCTTCATTAGGACGTATTCCCAATTTTGATAATATGGACATTGAAAAAGTCTTTAACCTAGATTTATCTAAAGGATTCAAAGACTTAGTCAATCCCAATACCATGCAATTAGGTGATTTTCCCGTCTTTGTTGCTGGAGATGTGAGTTCAATAAGACCGATTTTGCATGAAGCCGCAGATGAAGGCAAGATTGCCGGCTTTAATGCGGTTAGGGATAAAGCGGAAGCGTTCAAACGCCGCGTTCCTTTACGCATTGCTTTTACAGAACCGCAAATGGTCATTGTAGGAGCTTCTTTTGCCGAATTGCAAGGGCAAGATATCGTTATTGGTGAACGAAATTTTGTGATGCAAGGACGCACTAAAGTCATGGTGCGTTCTCATGGACATTTACGGGCTTATGCTGATCGTCAATCAGGCTGTTTACTCGGTGCAGAAATGATCGTTCCTGATGGCGAATATCTGGGGCATTTTTTAGCGATGGCGATTGAAAACAAGATGACAGTGCAAGATATTTTACAGACACCGTTTTATCATCCGACAGTGATGGAAGGACTTGAAGACGCATTGAAAGCCATTATTCAACAAATGGATAGTTCAAAAGAGCCAGTTCTACGACGTTTGAATAGTGAATAACTGATGTTACGCAGGGTGCTTCTAAATTCCACCGATTTCTAAATTCCACCGATTTCATCGGTGGCTATTCATGTTTAACCCCTTCGGGGTTGAAACTGGGGTGAGAAAAATGAGCAATTTTGAGCTAAATTTTGTCAAAAAAAATCCTTCTATATCACATTGTATAATTGATATTGCCCAAAGCAATCTCTCCACAGAGTTGGAAAAAAATGGAATGATTTTTATGCGATTAATTGTTTATATTTTTATCATCCCAGGTTGAAACTAACCCCAACGGGGTGAAATGTGAATAGCCACCGATGAAATCGGTGGAATTTGGTGAAATTTGGCAGAATTTGGAAGCACCTTGCGTAACATCAGTAAATAAGTACTGAAGCAGAAATTATCGGATATGATGGAGTCCAAAAAATATTAAAACTTATGCTTCAGTACTTAGGAACGTGCATGAAATAATATCGACTGAACTAGACTCTGATGGAATTTATTTCATGCACGTTCCTTAGCTGAAAGGTAAAATCCTAAAAATCCTATTCAAAAAAGGGGTATTATTTATGGAACTTGTCTGTCCAGCGGGTAGCTTACCCGCCTTAAAAGCCGCCGTCGATAACGGTGCTAATGCCGTTTATATGGGTTTCCGCGACGATACCAATGCGCGACACTTTGCCGGACTCAATTTTACCCCAGCAAAAATGGAACAAGGTATTCGCTATGCCCATGATCGTAAAGTGCGCGTATTTATAGCCATTAATACCTTTCCACAGCCCAAAGGTTGGTCACGCTGGACTGATGCCGTCGATCATGCAGCGGAGTTAGGCGTAGATGCCCTGATTTTAGCGGACTTAGGCGTGCTTGATTATGCCACAGAACGATGGCCAGATTTACCACGACACCTCTCCGTTCAAGGCTCTGCAACCAATTACGAAGCACTACGCTTTTATCATAAGCACTTCGCAATTCGTCGCGTTGTCTTACCCAGAGTCTTATCACTTTCCCAAGTGAAACATGTTATAGAAAATAGCCCAGTCGATGTCGAAATATTTGGTTTTGGGAGTCTATGCGTTATGGTAGAGGGACGTTGCTTACTTTCTTCTTATGTCACAGGAGATTCACCCAATACTTATGGTGCTTGCTCACCAGCACATGCGGTGGAATGGCGTGAAACACCACAGGGCTTGGAAACACGCTTAGGCGATGTATTGATTGACAGACGCGGTACTGGGGAAAGTGCAGGTTATCCCACTATTTGCAAAGGGCGCTTTCAAGTGGGTAAAGAAACCTATTATGCCATTGAAGAACCCACCAGTTTAAATACCTTAGAAATGCTGCCAGAACTTGACGCAATCGGTATCGCCGCCATTAAAATTGAAGGTCGCCAACGTAGTCCCACTTATAGTGCACAAGTCACTCGTGTTTGGCGGGCGGCACTTGATGCTTGTCAACGTAATCCCTCTGCTTATACCCCACAAGCTAATTGGTTAGCAGAATTAGGCAAAGTATCAGAAGGGACGCAAACAACATTGGGTGCTTATTACCGCCCTTGGCAATAAGGAATGAAAATTAAATCATATCTGAAATTAAACTCTTTCCGAAATTAAACCCTTTAGATTTGGAGATTTGGAGTCCAAACCTTTAGATTTGGAGATTTGGAGTCCAAACCTTTAGATTTGGAAGTGATTTGGAAGTGAGCGAAATAATCCAAATCTGAAGGTTTGGACTCCAATATTTTTCATTCACCATTCCAAATCTCAATTTTATAACATAAAACGCTATATTTTCAAACACTTACACTAAACCATCTAACAAGGATCAATAACCAATTACAAATGATAGAATTTTATTTAAGTGAACTCGCACAAGCATTTAATGCGACTCTTTCAGGAGATGAGGTCAAATTTATAGGATGTAGCACTGATACACGACAGATTAAACAAGGTAGCCTCTATGTCGCATTACGCGGAGAACATTTTGACGGGCATGAATTTGTCATGGAGGCGCAAAAGAAAGGAGCAAGTGCCGTCCTTGTTGAAAAAGAGGTGATTTGTGAAATCCCTCGCATACTGGTTGCAGATACGCGGAAAGCGTTGGCAGACTTAGCCCGTTTATGGCGACAACGCTTTGACTTACCCCTGATCGCCATTACAGGTAGTAATGGTAAAACGACGACTAAAGAAATGCTTAAAAATATTTTTGCACAAATTTCTCAGACTGATCATTCCACCCAAAATGCGACAAAAGTATTAGCCACTCAAGGCAATTTCAATAATGATATTGGTGTTCCTCTCACACTTTTCAATTTACAAGCAGAACATCACTATGCCGTTATTGAAATGGGCGCAAATCATCCTGGAGAAATTGCCGACTTAACCAACATCGCGCTGCCCACCGTTGCCACCATTACACAATGTGCGCCAGCACATCTGGAAGGCTTTAAAAGCGTCAAGGGCGTTGCGCTTGCCAAAGGTGAAATTTTTTCAAACTTAAAAGCGGGGGGCATTGCCGTCATCAATAACGATGATACTTATGCGAATTTATGGCATGAACTAGCAGCCTCTCACCCCATTTTGAGTTTTGCCCTAAATAATGCTGCCGATGTCACGGCTATTGATATACAATTGAACAATAATAGCAGTGACTTCACCCTACAAAGTAAAAGTGGTCTTATGGCTATTCATTTACCCCTGCCTGGACAACATAATATCATGAATGCGTTAGCTGCCAGTGCTTGTGCATTAGCTTGCGGCTGCCCATTAAATGCAATACAGCAAGGCTTACAAAACATGCAATCTGTAAAAGGACGCTTACAACAGCGCAAAGGCATTAATGGTCTCACCTTGATTGATGACACTTACAATGCGAACCCCGCCTCACTCAATGCTGCGTTAGCAGTATTACATAACAACACGTTTCCCAAATGGCTTGTATTGGGTGATATGAACGAACTTGGCGCAGATAGCGCAGAGTTTCATAAACAGGCTGGACAACGGGCGCGTGAAATCGGTATAGAACGTTTATGGGCTATTGGAGAGAAAAGCCATTACGCTGTCGATAGTTTTGGCGAAGGTGCTCAACATTTTGTCAATCACAATGAATTGATTCAATCCTTACAGGCACAATTATCCCATCAAGTCACCATACTGATTAAAGGCTCACGCGGAATGCAAATGGAAAAAGTGGTCAACGCGCTACAGGAGGTTGCCTAATATGTTACTTTGGTTCAGCGAATATTTCACGACTTTTTATAGTGGTTTTCATCTCTTTCAATACCTCACTTTACGCGCTATTCTAAGCACATTAACCGCATTTTTAATCTCCTTGATAGTTGGTCCTTTAATGATTCATAGCTTGAAGCTAAATCAAATCGGGCAAAATGTACGCGATGATGGACCACAAGCGCATTTAAGTAAAGCGGGAACTCCCACGATGGGAGGCGCACTGATTTTAGTGGCTATTACGGTCAGCACTTTACTCTGGTCAGACTTATCAAACCGCTTTGTGTGGATAGTCTTAATTGTCACCCTATTATTTGGTATCATAGGCTGGATTGATGACTACCGCAAAGTGTTGCTCGGCAATTCTAAAGGACTTTCTGCCAGGAAAAAATATTTGTGGCAATCTATTATTGCCCTCGGTGCCGCGCTGGTATTGGTCATGACAGCCCAATCTCCGACGGAAAACCAGATAATTATCCCCTTTTTCAAACAGGTTAGCCTTGAATTACCCCTTTGGCTATTTATACCATTAGTCTATTTTGTCATTGTGGGAACCAGTAATGCGGTGAACCTCACAGATGGCTTAGATGGTTTAGCCATCATGCCCACCGTTTTAATTGCCGGTGGAATGGCGATTTTTGCTTATGCCACTGGGAATTTCAACTTCGCAAAGTATTTAAACATTCCTTATGTAGCCGGCGTAGGTGAGATAATAATATTTTGTGGAGCAATAATAGGTGCGGGCTTGGGATTTCTCTGGTTCAATACCTATCCCGCCCAAGTTTTTATGGGAGATGTCGGTTCCCTTGCACTGGGAGCAGCACTCGGTATTGTCGCTGTCGTTGTTCGACAAGAATTAGTCTTAGTGATTATGGGCGGCGTATTTGTCATGGAAACGGTCTCAGTCATTTTACAAGTCGCATCCTTTAAATTAACAGGACGGCGAATCTTTCGTATGGCCCCGCTACACCACCATTTTGAACTCAAGGGCTGGCCAGAACCTCGTGTCATTGTCCGCTTTTGGATAATTACACTTGTATTGGTGCTAATCGGATTGGCGACGCTGAAAATTCGCTAAAAATCAATATGTATACTTAGCGCAGGAACAAACTTTCAGGCAAAAGTTTCGCTCCGCGAAACTTTTGCCTGAAAAACTTTTCTAATGAGGAAGGTGGGCAACAAAAAGACGTTGCCCACCCTACTTAAAAGTTTAAGCAGTAAGTAGGTCGGGTTAGATGGCGCCGCAAAAAAACGTAACCCGACACAGGGCGATTTCTTAGGTAAATGTAAATGTCGGGTTACTTGGAGTCCATTCGAGGTTTTAGTTTTTTTGAAAAAAAAACTAAAACCTCGAATCCTTTAGATTTGGAAGTGAAATAATCCAAATCTGAAGTAAGTAGGTCGGGTTAGATGGCGCTGCAAAGTAACCCGACACCGGGCGATTTCTTAGGTAGTGTCCATCCGGAAACACTTCCAAATCTAAAGGTTTGGACTCCAAAAACACT